>JAHEAK010000278.1 GCA_024642805.1 Kofleriaceae bacterium
TTCACCTTCGCCATTGACGATGTCATCTGCCTGCACCGAGAGCACGAACATGGGCGAGCCCTGAAGGCCAATGATGGGTTGCACCGTCGAGCTGCCATCCAAGGGAATGAACTCGCGCGTCTCGGAGGCAAAGTCGAGGCAGGGCGTGTTGCTGCTGCTGTCGACGCAGTGACCGATCGTTAGTGTCAGGCGTTCACTGCAGACAATGGGCGCGGCATCTGCTTCATCGATGTCGGGGCCGGCGTCGGAGCTGCTCGGAGAGGTGTCACCTGTGCAGGCGACGAGGACGATGAGGGGGCAGGTGAGGGCCGCTGCTCGCATGCGTCGAACGTACTGCAATCTCGCTGTAGCTGTCAGTGATTTACGACGGCGCCACCATGAGCCTTTCGCTCGCCAGCTACATGGCAAGTAGGGCTCGCACGAGCACAAAACGCCCGAGTCCGGAAAAAACAGGAACTCGGCCTTGCCTCTGCTGTCCTAGTCCCTGAACCGCTGGCGGCTTCCAGCCGGGCGGTATGCACAAGTGTGGCGTCGGCATCGCTGCGCCTGGTGCAAAGGAGCTGTTGCCATGAGAATGAGACATCTACCACTTTGCTTGTTCGTGCTCGTCGCCTATCTGGGCCTGGCCACTTCCGCAAGGGCCGCTGAGCGACCCGATCGAGTACTGGCGCCGTACTTTCAAGTCCGAGGCTCGACGCCCGGTTTGGAGCGCTTGCCACTCAAGGAGACTCGCGCGGAGGTGCGCATCGCGGGCGTCATCGCGGAAGTGGAAGTCATACAGGTCTACAGCAATGAGGGCGATGGCGCGATCGAGGCGACCTACGTATTTCCTGGTGGAACACGGGCGGCAGTCACCGGCATGCAAATGCAGGTTGGCGATCGTGAAATCGAAGCGCTCATTCGAACGCGGGAGGCAGCCAGGGAAAGTTATGAAAGCGCACGCCAGCAGGGGAAGACGGCCAGCCTGCTCGAAGAAGAGCGACCTAACGTTTTCACCATGAACGTCGCCAACATCATGCCCGGCGACCGCATCGAGGTGCACCTGCACTATGTCGAAGCGCTGGTGCCAAGCGAGGGCGTCTATGAGTTCGTCTACCCAAGTGTGGTCGGGCCTCGCTATTCCACCTCGTCGAGCCAGTCAGAGCCGGAGGAGGATTGGGTCGAAAATCCGCACGGGCGCGCCCAGCAGCCGGCCCCCTATGCCTGGAAGCTGCAGGCCGACCTGCGCTCGGGGGTGGCGCTCCAAGAACTCAACTCGCCCTCCCATAAGATCAAGAGCAGCTTCTCCAGCACAACCAGCGCACAGATTGTGGTGGATGACGCCGATGGCGGCGATCGCGACTTCGTCCTGCGCTATCGACTGGGTGGTGGCGCCATCGAGGCCGGTCTGATGCTCTTTCCTGGTGCCAAGGAAAACTACTTCCTGGCTATGGTGCAGCCGCCCAAGGCCAGCAAGGCGCTCGATGCCCCCGCGCGCGAGTACATCTTCATCGTCGATGTATCCGGATCGATGTCGGGCTTTCCGATGGCGACGACGCGCGCGCTGATGCGTCGAGTGTTCGCGACATTGCGGCCTACTGATAAGTTCAATCTGCTGCTCTTTGCGGGCGGAAACGCCGTGCTTGCCGATGTGCAGCGTGCCATTCGCATGCTGGCTGATGCCGAAGGGGGGGGCGCCACCGAGATCCTTGGCGCTCTGAAGCAAGCACTCGCCATGAAGCGCGACTCGACGATGGCGACCAGCTTCGTCATCATCACCGATGGCTACGTCAATGTCGAAGAGCGGACCTTCGAGCTCATCAAAAAGAGTCTCGGTACCGCAAGCGTCTTCGCCTTCGGCATCGGCTCGAGTGTGAACCGCTATCTCATCGAGGGGCTGGCGCGCGCCGGCATGGGCCAGGCCTTCGTAGCGCTGAACGAGAAGGATGCCGAGCGCCAGGCCAAAAGCTTCGCTCGCTACATCAGCTCTCCACTGCTTACTCACATTCGGCTGGCGTTCGACGACTTCGATGCCTACGAGGTCACGCCGGCCAGTGTGCCCGACGTGTTCGCTGAGCGACCGGTCCTTGTCTTTGGCAAGTATCGCGGCAAGGCCAAGGGAACCCTGCGCCTGCATGGTCGTGATGGCCAAGGCGAGAAGACCTTCTCTATCGACGTGGCGAGCCAAGGACACTCCTCGCCCGACAACCGCGCCCTGCGCTTGTTGTGGGCTCGCCATCGCATCGAAGAGCTACAGGACTTACAACTCGGCACGCAGGCCGGCAAGAAGGCCATCACCAAGCTTGGCCTCGAGCACGGTTTGATGACCCCTTACACCAGCTTTGTCGCCATCGATCCGCGTGCGCGCAACAAGGACGGCCGCTCTACGACCATCCGACAGGCGCTGCCTTTGCCACAGGGCGTCTCCGAGAATGCCATCAGCGGTGGCTTTTACGGTGGCCTTAGCGGCGGCACCATGGGAACTGTGGGTCATGGCAGTGGCACGGGATCTGGATGGGGCTACGGCGGCGGCGGTCTCGGTCGCTCTGGCACCGTGGGTCGCAAGACAAGCTCTCCACCAGCGGTTCGGGTTGGCAAGGTGCGCGTAACCGGTTCCCTCGACAAGACGGTGTTGCAGCGCTACGTGCGTCGCCAGTTTGCGCGCATTCGTTATTGCTACGAGAAGGAGTTGGTCCATGATCCGAGCCTCAGCGGCACGATCGAGGTCCTGATGAGCATCAATGAGCGAGGCGAGGTCACCAGCGCCAAGGCAAGCGGTATGGGCAGCGAGGATGTCGAGTCCTGTGTCGCCAAGATCTTCAGCGAGATGCAATTCCCGGCGGTGAATGGCGGCGAGACCATCATCGTTCGCTACCCGCTTCGCTTCCAGCCGGCTCCCAAGAACTAGGAGCCAGCATCTGGGAATGAGAAGGTTGGAATGAGGAAGTCGTACCTACCGAGCGTGTTGCTGCGAATCGCGCATTGGCTTTGGAGCGCGCCAAGCAGCAACCGCGTTTGCGCTTTCGAAGGCGCGATTCACCAAGCGCGCTCGCCGGCTCATCGGAGGCAGGGCGGGGCGCTCGTCGACGGCGGCCGGCTGAAGTTGGGGGCGCCCGGTGAGTTGCTCGAAGGCATTGATGAGCAGGCGCAGCTCGCGAAAGACTTCTGGTTTGCTCTTGCCAGGCTTGCTAAGGGCGGCGACGGCCAGTGCGATGTGATGTCGGGCCAAGGCCTCACCAACGAGTCCAGGCAGCTCGGCTCGGGGCGGAAGAGGAGCCGGTGCCAGCGCCGCTTGAATCGTCGACTGCCCGCGCTCGCGTAGGCGCGAGAGGGCGCTGCCGAGCGAATGCGACCAAGGCCCCGGAATTTGTATTGCTGCCATGGGACGATCCTAGGGCAGCTTATCGAAGAGGGCTAGAAAATCACCTCGCGGGCCGGTACATAGGAGCGTGGCCTGGTTCTTCAGTCTTGTCCTTGTCGGCTTTCTTCTTGGCCTGCTGTGGGCCGAGTACACCGAGAACCTGCTTCTTCGCTACGTCTGCAAGCCCCTAGCCTCGGCCGCCTTCGTGACCTTGGGCATGCTGGCCTACGATAGCGCCCACACCTACTCGCAGTGGATCGTCCTGGGGCTCTTGCTGGGAGCGGGCGGCGATGTGGCGCTCATGTTTCGCTCGAGCCAAAGCTTCTTGCTTGGGTTGGTAAGCTTCCTCTTGGGTCACATCGCCTACGTCGTGGCCTTTGCGTGTCTGGTTCGCGTGCACAACTGGTTCGAGCCATTGGCGCTCGCACCTCTCGCGGCCGCAGCTTTGGTGCTGGCCTATCTCTGGCCGCACCTTGGCAAGATGCGCGTGCCGGTGATTGCCTACGTGCTGGCCATCGTATTGATGGTGGTGGGCGCGCTGGCCGTCTACCGCGCCAGCCCAGGCGTTTTGCCAGAAAGCCCGGCGCGCCTGGTCGCTATCGGCGCCCTGCTATTTTTCGCGTCAGATGTATCGGTGGCCAAGGGACGCTTTGTTCGAGCACGGGTCGTCGACAAACTTTGGGGATTGCCCGCCTACTACATTGGCCAGCTGTGTATCGCCTGGTCGCTGTATTGAGAGCTCGCGATGCCCTCAGCGAGCGCGAGCGTCACGGGGCTTTCTGCGGGGCTTTCTGCGGGGCTTTCTGCGGGGCTTTCTGTGGGGCTCGGCTCGGGGCGGCGCCTGGGCCACGACGTAGCGTGTCGAAGCTGCGCCAGTCCACGACTGCATCGCGAGGGTAGACGGGGGTATCGAACTCGCGCTTGACGACCTGCGCCAGGCTGCTCGGCCCAGGTGTGGCGACAGCCAGGTTCTTGCTCGTCGTCGTTAGATAGAACATGCGGTAGTGAAAGAAGAACTTCTGAATCACGGCGTCGGCCTTGCGCGGGGACAGGCCCAGATCTCGCCAGAAGCTCGGGTGCACCGACGCGGGCGGCTTCTCCGTGATGGCGATGCGCAGACGCTCGTGATGCAAGAGCAGGGTGCGACCAAACTTGCCATCGAGGTGCTTGCCGATGCGCACCTCGATGTTGACGACCGGCTGCGAGCCCAGGCCTGGGGTTCCGCGCAGACATGCAGCGACTTGGGCATCGTCAGCGTGTGCCCACAGCTCGTCGACGGCGCGAGGATCGTGCAGCGGCAACAAGACCATCAGGTCACTGCCATCCGCGACCAGTGCGTCGAGCACATAGGTATTGCCTCCGGTCGAGCCCGCGCCCACGACATCCGCGGTGTCGACCACCGAGACGTGACCAAGCTTGCGGGCCAAGCGGGACTTGCGCAGCTCGGCAATCATGGCCGAGGGGGTCTGAAATGCCGGTAGCGGGGTCTCTTTGGCCTTCCAGACCAGATCGGCAAGCTCATCGGCCAGGCGATCGGCAAGGCCCTGGTCGCCATCGGTCGCGACATGCACTGACCAACCAAGGTCGGGTGCGTCGGTGAAGGGGTGCACCATGAAGACGTGCGCGGACACGACATCGGGACGCGCGCACAGATGCTTGATGTGTCGAAAGACCGATCGCATCGGCCGAAGGAAGTCGATGGTCATGCCGCCCCCGACGATCACGGGCAGCTTTCTCCAGGCACGCACGGGCTTGATATGGCCACGCAGGCGTTGAATGAGCTGCGTCGCTGCTCGAACCCCCGTCGGATAGAGGTCGCGATGCGGATTGGTGCGATAGCCTTCGAGAATTTCCGTGCTCTCGACGATCGCCGGCGACAAGTTGGCGTGTAGATCGTAGCTCACCGCGATCGCGACATCCTCGCCGACGATGGCGCGCACGTCGGCAATCAGCACGCCCTCAGGAGCCTCATCGAGGCCCTGCACGCGCATGGAACCATGCAGTGCCAGGTAGACGCCGTCGAGCGGGCCGGCAGCCTGCAGTGCCGTTCGCAGACGCTGACGCAGCCAGGCAAAGCACTCGCGACTGAGCGGGCCACCGGGAACCGCCAGGGCCGAGAGCAGGGGCAGGCTCTCGATCTCTTGGGCGCGTTTGGCGGTGTGCAGATAACCGCGCAGCTCGGCCTTCTTGAGTATATCGACTAGCTCGTGTCGTGGCCCTTCGAGGAGTTCTTGCAGCGCTTCTGCTTCCAGATAGTGAAAACTCTCGAAGTGCTCACGCTCGGTCGCAAGCGGCGAGTAGGAGTTGGCTTCGTGAAAGATTCGGCCGTAGGCAATGCGCAGCGGTCGGCCGGTGAGTGGGGGCTTGGCAGTCATCGGGAAAACATCTCCCCGACAAAGAGCGCCAGTAGCCGCTCGCGGGCCGAAGGCGACGAGCTGTTGAGCAGGCGATGAATGGTCGCCTGCTGGGCGGGAAGTCGCCCGTCGACGATGCCGAACTCAGCCATGATGGCGCCAGCGTCAAGAGTTGCTTCGGGGTTTGCTTCGGAACTGGTCATGGCTTCCACGAGTTGCACCAGGCCTTCCGGGGCGGGCTCGAGTTTGGGAAGATCTACGGCCTCGGTCTTGATGTCTTGAATCAGGCGATCGATGCCCTTGGCATTTTGTGGATCCACGCTGAAGTGCAGGTGCGCTGGTGAGTTGCCAAAGGCGTATGTGGGCTGCACGTGCCATCCGCGTGCGCTCAGTCGATCGGCGAGCACGAAGATGTCGCCCTCGCCGGCGCTCAGGGCCACAAGCCCCATGCTCGGTGTACCAAGGACGCGCAGGCCATCTGTCGACGAAATGCCCGCCACCAGCGCTTGCGTGGCTGTCCACATCTGCGCCACCAGGTCGCGGTAGCCGGCTTTGCCAATGCGCTTGAGGATGGCCCACGCCGCCGCCATCGGTGCTAGGGATTTTGAGCCGAGCATCGTGGAGTTGATGATGGAGTAGCCGCTCCAGCTTGCGCAGGCGTAGTACTGGGCGTCTCGA
This sequence comes from Kofleriaceae bacterium, assembly GCA_024642805.1. Taxonomy (GTDB): domain Bacteria; phylum Myxococcota_A; class Polyangia; order Haliangiales; family Haliangiaceae; genus NORP324. The sequence goes on from JAHEAK010000278.1 coordinate 6,373, forward strand.
AGTGCGCGATCGCGCTGCAAGAGCACGCTGATGCCTTTGGGGGCGAAGGCGTACTTGTGCAGGTCGACCGAGATCGAGCTCACGCCGGGGACCTGGAAATCGAAGTCGGCGAGCGCAACGCCGTTTTGGCGCTGGAAGGGCAAGACCCATCCTCCAATGCAAGCATCGACGTGCAGGAGCAGGCCCCGTTCCATGGCAAGCTCGCCCATCTCGACGATGGGATCGATGACGCCATGGGCGTAACTGGGCGCCGAGCCGACTAGCAAGATGGTCTGCGCACTCAGCTTGGCGACCATGTCCTCCATCGAGGCCCGCATCGTCACTGGATCGATCGCGATCGGTATCAGCTCGACTCCCAGATAGTGTGCCGCCTTGTGAAAGCAGGCATGCGCGCTTTCAGGAACGAGCATGGTGGGCGCGGTGATGTGCGGCCGGTGCTTGCGGGCGTAGTCGCGCGCCGTCTTCACGCTGAGCATGACGCTCTCGGTGCCGCCTGAGGTGACGGTACCGCAGCCGGCTTTCGGACCGCGCAGATGCTGCAGGCA
>JAHEAK010000279.1 GCA_024642805.1 Kofleriaceae bacterium
CTGCCGGGCGGCTCTGCATTCGAGTCGCAGGCGCAAGCGGCACCCTCGGCGAGCCCGGGTCAGCCAAGGGCGCGCACCACCTTCGAGCTCATGTCACCGGTGCAGGAGCAACATCTGGTCGAGTCGCGATCCATGCAGGCACTGGCAGCCGCGCAGCCGGTATCGATCTATCTCAATCGCAACGGCGGCACTTTCACGCCTGGCGACAACGATGCCCGCACCAATCACAGCACCTTGACCCCGCAGGCCACTGACTTTCCAGCGGCAGATTTTTCGGATGCGGATTGGAACGCTGTCTTGCAGTGTGTGAAGGGCCAGTTCGATCGCTTCAACGTCGAGGTGAGCGATCAAGATCCGGGCGACCTTCCCCACTACGAAGCAGTGGTCTCGACCAGCTCGCTCATTCTGGGTCAGGAAGTCGATGTTGGCGGCGTGAGTCCCTTCACGTCACAGTGCGATGTCATTCCCAACTCGGTCGTCTTCATCTTTACCGACGCGATTGCCCCGGAGCCGCAGGCCGTGTGCGAGGTGATCGCCCAGGAAGTCGCGCACTCCTTCGGTCTGGATCACGAGTTTCTGTGTGAGGATCCGATGTCCTACCTCACCGGCTGCGGCAAGAAGGCCTTCCAAGACCGAGCGGCGCCTTGCGGTGAGTACGAGGCCCGCCCCTGCTCGCAGGTAGCCAGTTACGACTGCGGATATGCCGAGCAAAACTCGGTGGCCCTGCTCAAAGAGCGCATCGGGCTCAAGGGCGAAGGACCAAGCATGAACGAAGTGGGATCTCCCGAGCAGATCGTGGGTTCGTGCGCAGCAGCCGGCTCCACAGACCGCTCATCGAGCTCGTCCTTGGCCTGCTGGTTGCTGGCGGCACTCGCGCTCATTGTTCGACCTAAGCGCGCCCGCTGCTAGCGCCAAAGGCAAAGGACCAGGTTAGCGGCAAGCTACCTGGTCCCGACGAGTATCTGCGATGGTGACCTGCTTGGCAGGCCTGACACCTGTACTACTGGCGAGCGCCTACGAAGGTTGCGCCGATGGGCAGCTCGACACCGTTGAGGCTTGCACCTGCCTGCCATTGGCCGGCGCTAAACTGCGAGACCTTGGCAACGCTGGCATCATCGGACTTGCTGGCGGCGACTTGGGCGCTGCCTGCGGCCAGGTGAATCGAGGCCATCCCGATGGAGGACAGGCGGTCTTCGACGACATGCGCGACCTGGCTTAGGCCCGCTTCGCACAGCCCGGTGAGCTCGGTCTCGTGACCGACGCACACAAAGGCCACGCACTTGTCTGCGACGCTGTGGGCAAGACCCTGGCAGTCGATGACCTGGCCGAGAGCTTCGCTGAGGTTGGCGACGCCCAGTTGGCTTTGCAGGGCCGCATTGAGCGCGACCACAGCAAAGTCACCGATGGGCAGGTTGAAGCCGTGATCGCCGACGTCCATCGTGCCTTGCTCGCCGATGAAGCTGATGTTGACGGAGACATCCTCGGCCATGGTCAGCTGGTCGATGAGCTCAGGGGTATCGACGGTCTGCGAAGCGCCGTGCATCTGAAAGCGAAGTGCCGAGAGGCGATGGCGACCGATGGTGTTGCCGGCCTCGTCGATGGTGCCGAGCTCGAGCTGGCTGATGACTTGAAACTGGGTGAGACCGGTGGCGATGTCATCGACCCATCCGGCGATTTCTTGGGTAACAGGTACACCCTCGTAGAGGTGATCGAAGACGTACTCGTTGATCCAGTTGGTGACCTGGTCCCTGAGGATGCCTGGCAAGAGGCCCAACACGGTCGAGACCACCGGCACGTTGGCGGCCTGTAGCAGGTCGACGATGGTTCCGGCAGGGTCTTCCTGCAAACCGGTGAGCGAGCCGAGAACATCGCCGGCCAGGTCGGGCAGGATCTCGCTCTGGGTCAGGTCGTAGGTGGTGGTGAGCTCATAGGTTCCAACAACGGGATCGCTGGCAACCTCGCCGCTGCCATCGGAGTTATCGAAGGCGCCATCACCGGCTCCTGGATCGGAACACGCGAGGGCAAAGAGGAGGGGGGCTACGACAAGGGCACGGTGAAAGCTCATGATGGGTGAGATAGCAACCGACGTGCCGGTCTCTTACCTCCTGTGATTGCGCAGTTAGCCTCGCCCATGCGAGGGCGGAATCAATCACTGCCCACGGAAAGGAGCGGCCTTCTCTTCCTTGGCGGCAGCGGAGTCTACTGTCCTCGCTGCCCTGCAGGGCTCTTTAACTGGGCTTGCGAGGGCGCGGCAAACCGTAGGCATCGAGTCGATTGACCAGGGTGCGTCGCGAGATACCCAGGTACTCGGCGGCCTTGGTCTGGTTGCCGCCGCAGCTCTCCAGCGCCTGGGTGATGCGCTTGCGCTCGATGTCATTCATCTCTGATTGCAGAAGCTCCAGGGGGCTCGTTGCCGGTGCTTCCGGCGAGCCGACCACGTTGCCAGGCAGATGCAGCGGCAGGATTTCATCGCCCCGGCACATGGTTAGGGCCCGCTCGATGGCATTGCGCAGCTCGCGGACGTTGCCGGGCCAGGCATAGTCGTGCAGCGCTCGGCAGGTCGCTGGTGCCAGGGTCGGCGTGGTCGCCCGGCCGAGCTCTTTGGCCGCCGATGCCAGAAATAGGTTTGCCAGCGCTTCGATCTCGCTTGGCCGTTTGCGCAAGGGTGGGATCCTGAGGACCGCGCTGTTGATCCTGAAGAAGAGATCTTTGCGAAAGAGACCGGCTTCGACATCCGCATGCAAGTCGCGGTTGGTGGCCGTGACGAAACGAACGTCGATCTGCCGGAGCTTGCGACTGCCGACCCGGGCCACGCATCGGTCTTCGAGCACTCGCAGGAGCTTGGCCTGAGTGGTCGCACTCATCTCGCCGATCTCGTCGAGAAAGAGGGTGCCGCCATTGGCAGCCTCGAACAAGCCGGGCTGATCTTGCAGGGCTCCGGTAAAGGCACCCCGCTGGTGACCGAAGAGCTCACTCTCTAGCAGCGACTCGGAAAGGGCCGCGCAGTTGACGGGGACGAAGGGCGCACGTGCGCGCCCCGAGCGCAGGTGAATCTGCCTGGCAAAGACCTCTTTACCGACTCCGGTCTCGCCGAGCAGCAGGATGCTCAAGGTGGAGGCGGCGGCTCTCTCGGCCTCGTCGTGCAGGGCGCGCATCTCCGGGCTGTGCACCACCACTGAGTTGTCCAAGGAATTGTAGCTGGCGCGAACACTGTTGCGCGAGGGCTCCGTGGCCGCTGCTGTCACTGCTGCCTGCACCAGGTGTTGATGGCGCTGCAGACGGCCTCGTACCGCTTCCAGTAGCTCGGTGCGAGTGAAGGGCTTGGTGAGGTAGTCGTCAGCTCCCATGCTCATGCCTGTGCGAACGTCGGACTTCTCGGCTCCGGCGGTCAGAAAGATGAAAGGGACCACAGCCGTCTCCGGGCGATCGCGCAGGCTCTTGAGCACGCCGTAGCCGTCGAGCTCTGGCATGCGCACGTCGCAGATGATGACGTCAGGCGGATTCGAGATGGCGGCAATGACGCCCTCCTTGCCGTTTGCGGCACCCACGCCGGCAAAGCCCTCCGCCTCCATGAGATCGAGGATGTTCTCGCGAATGCCCTCGTCGTCTTCAATTACCAACACCCGTTTCATGCGCTATCCCTCAACCCTTGTCCATCGGCACTCGGAGCCGGCACCCTGACCACGAAGGTCGAGCCCTCTCCGAGCGTGCTCTCTACTGAAATACTGCCCTGCAAGACATCCACCGAGCGCTTGACCACGGCCAGTCCCAGCCCGGTGCCCGGTGCGTCGCCCACGTTATCGCCTCGGTGAAAGGTATCGAAGAGGCGCTCCTGGTCTTGTTCCGAGATACCAATGCCTTCGTCATGTACCGAAAACACGATGTCGCCGGCATCGCGCGTGACATCGAAGTAGATCGTGGTCTCCGGGCCCGAGTACTTGAAGGCATTCGACAAGAGGTTGTCGAGGATGTGCATGATGAGTTGCTGATCGATGAGGAGCGAGCTCAACTCGCCATCCGCCGAGTAGACGACGCGGTGCTCCTTGAACTGCAGGCGCAAGGTATCGACCAGGTCCGAGCAAAATTCGGTGAGGTCGACGGGCTGCGGATGCGCCTCCAGCTTGCCGGCTTCGACCCGCCCGATGAGCAAGACCTCGTCGAGCATCTGCTTCATGTACTTGGCGGCGTTTTGCACGCGCAAGAGGTGCGTCTGTCGCTTGTCCTCGGGCCAACGCCCGCCATACTCCTGCAAGAGTTCCGCAGAGGACAGCACCACGCTCAGGGGCGTGCGGAATTCGTGCGAGGTCATCGAGACGAAGCGACTCTTGAGTTCCGCGAGCTCCTTGTGTTTTTCCTTTTCGATGCCCAAGGAGGCGAGCGCTTGTTCCAACTCGGCGCTTGCGCGCGACAGGTCTCGAGCAGAGCGTCGCAGTCGAAGGATGATCCAGGCCGCTACGACCAGCACGGAGGCTAGGGCGAGCAGCCAGGTGAGCAGATAGGCCCTGCTGGCGGAACGCTCGGCGCTGTCGTAGTGGCGCGCATAGAGCTCGCTCAGCTTGCGAACCAGCTCTGCCGAGGGCAGGTCGAGGAGCCTCGAGATGCTGCGGTCGACCTGTGGCTTGCGACGCATAATCACCCTGGCGTGTCGGGTTAGCAGATCGATGGCCTTGGCCTCGTCGGGGGCCAGCCAGGGATAGGCAGGGGTGGTAAGCGCGACTCGTTGCGACTCCACTTTCTCGATGAGCGAGGTCTCGCTGAACAGGTAGTAGTGCAAGACATCCGAATAGAAGCTGCTCACCCTGGCCGCCAGCTCTTGTCCTTCTGCATGTGCTGAGATGCGATCGACCAGGGCCAGAGCCTGGCCAGGAAAGAAGCGCAGGGAGTTGCGCAGGACAGCGTGGTCGAACTTGAAGGACTCGATGAGTTCTTCCTCTTGCGAAAGGACGCGCTCGTAGGCACGGACTCCCTCTCGAATCTCCGCGCGGCCCGCGCCCGAGATGAAGGCCGGTGGCTTCGAGACCTGCCGACTCTCCTGGCGAAGGGTGGCGATGCGCCGAACCAGGTCGTCGTAGTGATTTACCAAACCGGCACGCGCGGCCAAGAGATCATTGTTGAGCGAGGTGTCGGAGACTTGCAATGAGCGCAGCTCTTGCCGATAGCGTTGATCGAGGCCCGTGTCGATCGATGTCGAGAGCGAGTACCACACCGCGAGGATGAAGGCGCCTAGCAGGGCCAGGCAGGAGATGCGCAGGGCCGAGAACATCTAGGAGTGCCCTTGCTCGTCGGGGGAGCACAGCGGGCGCCCTTCGTGCTCGCCGGTCAGGCTTCGCAAGAACGCAACCAGCGCCAACACCTCCGCGTCATTGAGCTCGCGACCCAGTTGGTAGCGGCCCATGGCGACCACGACCTCTTCGAGGCTCTCGAGGCTGCCATCGTGGAAGTACGGCGCCGTGCATGCCACGTTGCGCAGGCTCGGCACGCGAAAGACGTAACGGTGCAGCAAGTTGTGAGTGACCAGGAAGCGCCCGTAGTCGGCCTCGGTCAGTGGACCGCGCCCTTCTCGTTGTCGATCCGCGAAGTACTCACCCATCACGCCAATCTTGGCGAAGAGGTTGCCGCCGACGTTTATGCCTTGATGACAGCTGACGCACCCGAGTGACTTGAAGAGGTGATAGCCCTCATGTTGCTGAGCGTCGAGGGCTTGCGTCTGGCCGCGCAGATAGCGGTCGAAGGGTGCATTGGGAGTGACTAGCGACAACTGAAAAGCCGTGACCGCATGGCGGATGTTCTCGATGGTGACGCCATCGGGATACACCTTGGCAAAGAGGCGCTGATACTCATCAGAGCTCTTGACGCGCCGAAGGAGCTCGCTCCACGACATGCCCATGATGTTCTTGCCGGTCAAAGGCCCGTTGACGTGATCGAGAAGAGTGACGAATTGACCGTTCCAATTGAAGCGAAAGTTGAAGGCCAGATTGAAGATGGTCCCGGTGTTGATCTGGCCATTCTGCCGGCTAGCCACGCTGGCCTTGGGCAGACCATCGGTGCCGCCTTTTCTCATGTCGTGGCAACTGAAGCAGGTCAGAGAGCCATCCACCGACATGATGGTGTCGGCGTAGAGCTTGCGGCCGAGTTCCGTAGCCGGACCGCCAGCCATGTTCTGCGGCAGTGGCTCAAAGGGATTGTCGACGGTGGCAAAGGATGGCGAGGGGCGATAGATCGGCGCAACCTCTTCCTGTGGTCTATCGCGATCCGAAAATCGGCACGCCACGAGCGCACACGCAAGCACCAACCACCGTCCCACACCCATACGCCCTTCTAACATGCTTGCTTGCGCAAGAGTGCCAGGCGCGTGCCACTGTCTGATTTTCAGTGCATACGCGCGGCTGAATGTTTGAGTTGCGCAAGGCCTTGCTCAACGGGGGGCCAGTTGTGCAAGAGCGTGCACAAGCTTGGCGGGTACTGGCGATGTCCCCACGCCTCTGAGTCGCGTCTCTGGATCGCGCACTTCGATTGCGCAAGACGAGCTGGTTGCGCAGCGGCTTGCGCACGTTCCGGGGACAAGAGCAAGCAATCGCAGCGTGTGCTCATAGGCACACCCTCTGCACTCTCCGTTCACATGCAAACGCCCGTCAATCTCGTACTGCTTTCGCTCGCCCTCATCGCCTGCGCCGGATCTGCCTGCGTCGGCCAGCCCGAGTCGGTGAGCGGCGAGTCCTGTCAACCTGTCTCCCTCGAGCGCGACACCGACGGCGATGGAGCCAGCGACTACCTCCTTCGCTCCAGCTACGATGATCGCGGACGGCTCGCCTCCCAGGAGATGGATGGCGATGGCGATGGTCGCACTGACCTCAGAACCTTGCTGCACTACGACGAGTCGGGCAGGCACCTGGTCACACAGTACGACTTC
>JAHEAK010000280.1 GCA_024642805.1 Kofleriaceae bacterium
AGTCGAAGACACTCGACCTTGTCGAAATCGAGAAGCGAGCGACGCATCTCGACGGCCTCGTGCACCCGCTTGCGCCAGAGATCGGCATCGATCTGCTGATCCTCATTGCGAGTGATCACCCTGGCGGCGATCGCCGAGTTGCCGTCGATGATCCCCCGACCGACAAAGGTGCCTTCGAAGTCGACGATGTCGACCGAGCTACCCTGCTCGCCAAGGGATTTCTTGGCGTCGATGGCCTCCTTGTAGAGGAAGGGGTGGCCCATCCAGATGCGACGCGCGATATCATCTTTCAGACGAATCACGCCCTTACGCACGGTTGGACGACCGGATGACTCCCGGCCGGAGCGCGACTCGCGTCGCATGGGACCTCGCTCTTCTCTTGTCATAGCCTGAAGTCGCGCATCCTAGCGATGAGAAGTCAGCTGTCAACAAAGGAGTCACATCGGGAGTCGCATAGGGCGCTGCGCCCCCTTGCTTTGGCCTGGCGAATTTAATTCGCCTCTGGGATTTTTTCCCCCACCAAACCACAAAGTACGATAGACTGCGCGCCAATCCTACTGATTATGGATACTTACAGCATGAACGAGACTCGACCGCCTATGTCTGAGCCGCCATCAACTGGCTCCGCTCGTCTCACTTCGATCCGCTTTGGTGAGTACCTGTGCCAGCGGCAGTTCATCTCCGAAGAACAGCTCCTGGAGGCTCTAGGAGACCATTGGTCCAACGGCGGCAACATCGGCGCCGCCATCTGTAGGCAGGGCTTCATGGACCGGAACGAGCTCGAGCAGCAGGCTCGCCTCTACCACTCCATCGACACCGTCGAGATTTAGTCCGAGGGCGAAGCTCGAGAGCCTTGAGGCTCTTGTCGATCGCCACGTTAAGCAGCTGAAACTAAAGCAATTATGACAACTGATTCCGCAAACCTTGAGGAGAGAAGTATGCTGGACAACTCAAACGCGAAAGCGAACGCAAAAGGCAGAATGGCCAGCGCGCCCCAGGAGCATTTCATGTCGGCTGACAAGAGCAAGATTCGAGAATCCGTAACTGACCAACGCCCAAAACGCAGCTCCGCGCTTCTCAAGGTGGCCGAGACCATCGACACCAGTGTCGACTCCTCGCTCGACGCTTTCATCGCTGAGGCCAACTCCACCCTCGACACCCTTCAAGGTTGGGCGATTGGCAATGACACCAATCCCGAGCTCGTTGGACCGACGGCCGCAGAAGAAGCCGAAGCCCGCGCCCTTGCCGCCGAGCAACGCGCAGAAGCACTCGAGCGCGAGACCCAACAACAACTGCGCAGCGCACAGAGCCAGCTGGCGGAAGCTGAAGCACGTATGGCCGCTGCCGAGCAGCGTGCCGATCGCGCAGAGAAGACCGCAAAGAGCGCCAAGACCAATCTCATGGCGGTTGCCAAGCAACAGAGCAAGGCGGAGGCAGCGGCTGCTCTTGCCACGCCGGTTGCAGCCCCGGTTGCAGCCCCGGTTGCAGCCCCGGTTGCAGCGCCTGTGGCCGCTGCCGAAGTCGCCCTTCCCGTTGCCGCGATTGCGCCCCTCGTAAACGAGTCGCGTTCCACTCGCCCCAACATCGGCATGCTCATCGGCATTTTCGCCGCTGGTGGTTTGCTGGCCTTCGGTGCCGCCAAGTTCATGGGCGGCTCGGACTCGAGCAAGTCGGTTGCAGACAAGCCAGCCGAAGCACCGGCCCTGGTCGCTCCCGTGGTCGAGGAGGCAGCTCCGCAGGTGCAGCCTCTCGAGGCCAACGAGCCTGAGATCGTTCCTCTGGAAATGGCCGAGGTGGTGGAGGATCCTGCCGCCGATACCGTCGCAGAGGAGGAGCTCGGCGCACAGCTGGCCGCCGCCGCCGCTGCCCAAGAGGCCGAGCTGAAAGCCGCTGAGGAAGAGGCCGCCGCCAAGGCCCTCGCCGACGAGAAAGCCGCCGCCAAGAAAGCCGAGCTTGCCAGCAAAGCCAGCAAGCAGAGCACCAAGAAGAGCGCCGGCAAGTCCGAGAAGAAGGACGTGAAGAAGACCAACAAGACCAAAGCGCCGAAGGACGACAAGAAAGAGCCAGCCAAGGGCGGCATCGTCGACCCATTCGCATAGGTCAGACCCAAGAGCAGCTGGCCCGAAATGGGCCATAGAGGGCCGCAGCGACTCGCTAGCGGCCCTTTTTGCGTCTGGGGCCGCCGTTGACCAGGTGGTGGTTTATTTCGCCTTTTCGAGCGCGCATTGCTGTGGTACACGTCGCCACCGTCAGTGCCTATTCTGCCTTTGAAATCACAGGCGAATTGGCGAGGAGGACCATCGGTGCAACACTGTAAAAAGCAAACCACTCTCTTGCTCTCTGCTCTCGCAGCTTGGGCCTGCGCATTCCACGCTCAGTCGCAAGCCTTTGCGCAGCCCACACCCGCGGCGCCAACGCCCGCGCCTACTCCCGCACCGACGCCGGCACCAACGCCAACGCCGGCTCCGGATCCTGCGCCCGACGCGCAACCCGCAGACCCCAATGCACCATCCGCCGAAGATATGGCCGCAGCCAAAGAGCACTTCGGCAAGGGCAAAGCACTCTTCGACGCCAAGGATTTCGAAGCAGCCGTCGCCGAATTCAAAGAGAGCTACAAGCTTTCGAAGAATGCCGTGCTGCTCTACAACATCGCCTTCACGCACGACGAAATTGGCGACCAGCCACTGGCGATTTTCTACTACGAGAAATTCCTACGCGACACCGACAAGAGTGCCGCCAATCGCGACCTCGCTCAGAAGCGCCTTCGCGAGCTGAAGAAAGCCACTGCCGGCGAGACCGGTGAAACCGAAGTCGAAGCCGTGACCAGCTTCAAGCACACGCCGGTCGACGAGTCGCCACCCAATACGCCGCTCGACATCGTCGCTGTGGTTCCCGAAGGCGTCCCCTGGCGAGTGGTCCTGCACTATCGTCCCGCCGGCAAAGAGAAGTACACGGCCGTCGAGATGCGCTATCGCTTCAAAGAGCTAGTCGGTCGCATTCCGGCTGCCGATACCCGCTCCAAGAGCGTCCAGTACTACATCGAAGTCGAAGACGGCTCTGGCAAAGTTCTGGAGCGCGCCGGCGAGCCCACCAGCCCAAACATCGTCTACATGGAGTTTGGCGCCAAGCCGCGCTTCTACGATGACGGCACCGTGACGAGCGCCAAGACCGACACCACGGAAAATCCCATCGGTGGCGGTGGCGGTGGTGGCGTTTCCACCGGCGACGGCGGCTGGACCGACGTGCAATCCTCCAAGTTCAACAAGCTCAAATGGGGCACGACGGCTGGCGCTGCCGGCCTCGTCCTGTTCTCGGCGAGCTTCTACTTGATGTCCTCGAGCTACGCCTCGGACCTCGAGAGCGAGTCCGTCGATTCCCGCACCGGCCAGTGCCTCACCGGCCCGCCCTGCAAGCAGTTTGCGCAGAAGCAAAAGGACTTGCAGTCGCTCGGCCAGACCTACGAGACCCTCGGTACCGTGTCTCTGGCGCTCGGCTTCACGGCTGCTGCCGCGGCCGGCGCTCTTTGGTACCTCGACCTGACCAGCGACAAGAAATCTGACGACACGATCGCGACGGTTCCCGTTGTGAGCGACGACTACATCGGTGCGGCTGCCAGCCTGAGGTTCTAGACATGACGACCAAAAAATCACTCTTCCTCCTCGCTTCTGGTATCGCAACCCTTGGCCTTGCCGCCTGCAATACCTTCGATCCAACCCTGGGCGCTGCGCCCTTCCGCTGCGGCACCGAGAGCCCTCGCTGCCCCTCGAACTACGAGTGCGTCACCTACTCGCCTGCAGATGAAGTCTGCGAGCGCATCGGTGGCGATCCAGTCAATCGCGCCGACGGTGGCACGGGTGGACCGGATGGCGGCGGCGATTTCAGCTGCGCCAACGACAGCGAGATCGAGCCAAACGAATCACTGAGCGACCCGACTCTGACCAGCATTCCGCAGGTGCAGAACTCGGTGCGCCTGGTGGGCCTTTCGATCTGCCCGAGCACCGATCAGGACTTCTTCCGCTTCGACATCGAGACCAACGCCACCGATGCCGTCGTGGAGATCAGCTACTCGCCCAACGGCGGCCTGCTGTCTTTGGACCTGCTCAACAACACGGGCGCTTCCATTAGCTCCGGTACCCCGGTGAGCGGCGCAACCAACCTGATTCGCGCCGCGGTTCCAAACTTGCCAACCGGCACCTACTTCGCACACGTGCGTGCGTCGGCCGAGGGCATCAGGAACAACTACTCGATCGAAATCATCACCAACCCCTGATTCGATCGGCACCCAGCCGCGACCGAGCAGCTTGCTAGTTGCCTCGGTGCGCCGGCTCGGCCCAGCACCCAGCCGCGACCGAGGAGCTTGCTAGTTGCCTCGGTTGAGAGGCTCAGTCAGCAGGTCAAAGCGCATCTTCCAGCGCTCGTACTCGCCGCGCAGCTCGTCCTCGCCCTCTGCGCTCATAGCAGCTTCCCGCAGCTTTTTGAGGATCTCGCGAGTCCCGTCGTAGCGCCTGGACAGAAGGCGCATGCGTAGCTCTGCGCGAATTCTCGCTAGTTCACGGTTGTCTTGATAGCTCATGCTCACCCCCCGGGAAGAGATCCCCTGCTTCTACGCTGATCTATTGCACCCACTGCGGGCAAATTTTTGGCGAATGCCAGCGCAGCCTGGTGGTTGCGCGTGGGAGCTGTAGGCAGGTAGGTCAGGGTCTCGTCGGCGCGCGGAGCGCGCACAGAAGCCACGCAGAAGCCACGCAGAAGCCACGCAGACGCCACGCAGACGCCACGCAGACGCCACGCAGACGCCACGCAGACGCCATGGAGAAGCCTGTGCTGCCCACATGGGCCAGCGAGCTGGGGATCAACTCCGATGTCCATTAGTTGGCTTGCTCGTCGATGAGAGAGTAAGATCCTGAAACCTTTGATGCCTTTTGATCTTCTAGGGGGGAACTGAAACCATGAGTCGACTAGGCGAGCTTCTCGTACGAGAGAAGATGATCTCGCTCCAGCAGCTGCAGGATGCTCAGGAAAACGCCAAGCGTTCCGGACGTCGACTCGGTGTAGCTCTGAGCCAGCTTGGATACGTGGACGACGCGGATCTGACTCAGTTCCTTGCGCGGCAGTACAGCTTGCCGTCGATCAATCTCAGTGACTTCGAGATTGAGCCCGAAGTGCTGAAACTCGTCCCCAAGAACGTCGCCATCAAACACATGGTCATACCGATCAATCGCGCCGGCGCGACCCTGATCGTCGCCATGAGCGATCCGTCGAACATTTTTGCCATCGACGAACTGAAGTTCCTCACGCAATACAACATCGAGCCCGTCGTTGCCTCGGAGCAGGCAATCGATGAAGCCATCAGTCGCTACTACGACAAAGGTCCAAACCTCGACGAGATGATGTCGGAGTTTGGCGACGGTCTCGACGACGTCGACTTCGAAATGGGCTCGGGCGACGACATGAACATCGTCGACCTCGAGAATCAGGCCGGTGAAGCTCCCGTCGTCAAGCTGTGCAACGCCATCCTGCTGAGCGCTATCAAGCGAGGCGCTTCCGATATCCACATCGAGCCCTACGAGAAGAGCTTCCGGGTTCGCTTCCGCGTTGACGGTATTTTGCAAGAGGAGATGCGGCCGCCCCTTCGCATGAAGAACGCCATCACCTCTCGTCTCAAGATTATGTCGAGCCTCGACATCGCCGAGCGGCGCTTGCCGCAGGACGGTCGTATCAAGCTCAAGATTGGCAAGAACAAGGAGATGGACTTCCGCGTCTCGGTCTTGCCGGGTCTCTTTGGCGAAAAAATCGTGCTTCGTTTGCTCGACAAGAGCAACCTGCAGCTCGACATGACCAAGCTCGGATTCGAAACCGGGCCGCTCAATCACTTCCAGGAGGCCATCGCAAAGCCCTACGGCCTGGTGCTGGTTACTGGCCCGACGGGTTCCGGAAAGACCACGACTCTCTACTCTGGCCTCGCCGAGCTCAACAAGGTGACGACCAACATCAGCACCGCCGAGGATCCCGTCGAATTCAACCTCGCTGGCATCAACCAGGTGCAGATGCACGAGGAGATTGGTCTCAACTTCGCCGCCGCGCTGCGCTCCTTCTTGCGCCAGGATCCCGACATCATCATGGTCGGCGAGATTCGTGACTTCGAGACCGCGGAGATCGCGGTCAAGGCCGCTCTTACCGGTCACCTCGTGCTCTCGACCTTGCACACCAACGATGCGCCTTCGACGGTCTCTCGACTCTTGAACATGGGCGTCGAGCCCTTCCTGGTTACCGCCTCGGTCAACGTCATCGTCGCGCAACGACTCGCTCGACGCATCTGCGGCGACTGCAAGGAGCCGGCCGAGAAGCATCCCGAGGCGCTCAAGAAGCTCGGCATGAAGGACGAGATGATCCAGAGCCTCAAGCTGATGAAGGGCCGCGGCTGCAACACCTGCGGCAACACCGGCTACAAGGGTCGCGTCGCTCTTTACGAGGTCATGCCCTTCATCGAGCCACTCAAGGAGCTGACCCTGCAAGGTGCCTCGGCCGCCGAGATCAAGGCCGAAATGATCCAGCACGGTATTCCCAGCCTGCGTATGGCAGGCCTCAACAAGATTGCCGAAGGTGTCACGACACCCGAAGAAATTCTTCGCTGCACCGTGGACGACTAGCTCGCGGACGCGACCTATTTGCCCAGTACTGCACTCGCCACACTAAAGGGACGCCTCGACCATGCCGCCAACCCTGCACCAACTCCTTAACGCAATGATCGACAAGGGTGCGTCGGATCTCCATATCACGACGGCCAGCCCACCTCAGCTGCGCATTGACGGCGAGCTTGCCCCGCTGCGCACCGAGCCGCTAACGCCCGTCGACACCAAGCAACTCTGCTACTCCATTCTCACCGACG
>JAHEAK010000281.1 GCA_024642805.1 Kofleriaceae bacterium
ATTGTGCACGGCCACGGTACCGGTGCGTTGCGCGACGCCGTGCGCGCCCACTTGCAAGGCCACGCATCGGTGACCAAGTGGCGCAAAGGCCAGTCAGGCGAAGGTGGCGACGGCGTGACGGTGGCCTGGATCGATTCCTAGTCGACGCGCAGGATCGTCCAAGCGGGGAGCTTCCAAGCGAGGCCAGCCCAGACCTCGTCCAGCGGCGCTTCTTGCACGGGCCATGATCGAGAGCCGCACGGCCCTGGCTTAGAAGGGCTTGGCAACGGCGAGCACGACGATGCCGAGAATGGCGAGCTCGAGCACGGGGATGACCCAGCCTGGTTCCGGGCTGACCTGGGCGCGTTTGTACTTGCCGGTGCGCATGCGCTGAAAGCCGTGCACGCCGAGTAGCACGGCGACGAGAGTCAGCTTGGCGTGCATCCAGGGCTGCTTGGTCAGAAGTTCTGGCACCTGCACGATCATGACGATGCCGGCAATCATCGCGATGGTCGCGCCGATGTCGGCCCCCATTGCGGTGGCCTTTTCGAGTTTGATGAGGTCGGCACGCGCGCCTTCGTTGGCTTGCGCGTGTTGCTTGAGGATGAAGCTGAGGCCGACAAGCGAGCCCACCCAGGTGAGGATGGCATAGACGTGGACAGCGAGAATCCACTTGAGTGTGACGGGGTCCATGGGCGGGATGCTATCACTACTTGTTGTGCTGCATGGAAACCAGGCGCACCTGAGCGAATTGCCTGTGGCCCTCGAGGCCGCTGTGGAAGCCGTAGCCGCTCTCTTGTGCCCCAACCCACGGGGTGCCCTTGGCACCACCGCAGCTCTTGTTGATGCCAATCATGCCAGCGGTCAGTTTGCGACCCGCTGCCAGCGCAGCCGCCTCGGGGCCAAAAACGGTGGCACCAAGGCCAAAGCGAGTGTCATTGGCCAGGGCGATGGCAGCGTCGTCGCTCTCGACTTCGATCACGCAGGCGACCGGACCAAAGGTCTCTTCGGTGGCAATCGCCATCTGGTGAGTCACTCCGCGCAGCACAGTCGGCATGACGAAGTTGCCGTGGTGATCGCGGCCGCCGAAGGCGAGCTTGGCACCTTGCTGCAAAGCCGAATCGATCTGGGCGAGCACGTGATCGCGCTGGCGTTCGCTCACCATGGGGCCCATGGTGATACCGGCGTCCATTCCGTCACCAACCTTTACCTCCGCGGCGGCCTGGCAGAGATTTTCGACGAAGGCATCCGCACTGTCCTTGGCGATGTAGATGCGTTCGGTGCTCACGCACACCTGCCCGGAGTTGCTGAAGCTGTTGCGTGCCGCAAATCGCCCGGTCTGCTTGAGGTCAGCGCCGTGCAAGACGATCATGGGATCCTTGCCACCCAGCTCGAGTACCACCCGCTTGAGGCTACCGGCGCTGGCTGCCAGGATCTTCTTGCCGACCTCGCGCGAACCGGTGAAGGCAATCATGTCGACATCGCTCGCGACCAGTGCTTTGCCCGTCTCATCAGCGCCATGAATGATGAGCAGCACGTCGCTTGGCAACACTTCGTTGAGCGCATCCACGTAGGCCTGTGCAATGAGAGGCGTCTCTTCGGAAGGCTTGAGAACGACGGTGTTGCCGGCGATGAGCGCTGGCAAGCACATCCAGTGCGGCATCGAGATGGGGAAATTCCAGGGCGTGATAGCGGCACAGACCCCGTAGGGATCGCGGTACTGGGTGGTGCGAATGCGTCCGTCGTCGAAGACCTGATCTTGTAATGCCTCGATCATTTCGGCGACGTCGCTGTGCGCATCACCGCAGGTCTTGACCTCGCCGAGGGCGTTGGCGAGCGGTTTGCCCATCTCGCGGGTCAAGAGTTCGGCCAGGCTGTCGGCCTTGTCGAGGAGTTTTTGACAGGCGCGAACCAGAAGCCGACCGCGCTCTTCCAGACCGAGGGCGGCCCAAGCTGGTTGAGCGGCTCGCGCGCGCGACACCACAGCTGGTACCTCGTTGGCTTCGGTGATTGTGACCTCACCAACGCGCTCGCCGGTGGCTGGATTGACAGACTGCAAGGCTTTCATCGCCCGAGTCTGCCACCGCCTAGACCGCCCTAGGTAGGGCAGCCCTTGTCTTTGTTGGCAGCGTGCGGCGGCCTGGCCTTGCCTTCGCTGCGATTAGGGCGATTTGCAGACGCCCATGTTGTTGCAGCCACGGGAGGGCGCTGGGCAATCGGTGTCGCTGGTGGCAATGGTACAGGCATGGGTGCAGTGTGGGCCGGCGTTGTTGAACGAGAAGCACAGGTCGCCGGCGGCCGAGTCGCACTGATCGTCGGCAAGATCACATGGGTCCATGAAGTTTAAGGCGCCGCCCGGCATGGCATCGGGCAAGACCAAGCTGGCATCGGGATCCCCGGCGGACACGGCTGCGTCGGGCTGTGGGGTGGTGCCGTCTTCGCTCATCCCCGAGTCGCTCGTGCAAGCGAGCGTCATGGTTGCAGTGAGAAGAAACACGGTAGACAACGTCAGAGTGCGAAGGACCTGCATTGCTGCCATTCTAGTGCAATTCCTGATCCCGAGCGAGAGCAGGGCCGATCAAATGCTTATGCCGCTTTGGGCCGGGGGCCTCGCCCTCAACTGGGGCTTGTGCCCGCTGACGATCCTGAGGTCATTGGTCTACGTGCGCAGGCAACGCACACGCGCACACAGCATAGGCCGGCGAGCAGGACTGGCAGGGTGCGAGGCTATAAGCGCGATTGCAGTTCGGCCTCGCGAGCCGCCATCGTCTCTCGCAGGCTCATGTGCTCGGCCTTCTCGGGCACGAAGGGCGCGGCATCGAAGGCTTCCAGGTAGGGCTTGTCGCTCAGACCTTGATCGCGCAGCGCGTGAATCAACTTGAGAGTTCGGAAGCCATCAAACCAGGTAAAGAGTCGCTGCTTGCGCGCTTCCCTCGTCTTGCATTGCGTCTTGGCCTCGGCGAGTCGCTCCTCGGTTTCCAAGGGCAGCGCATAGCGAAGCTCGTCATGGCTCAGTCGATCGAGAATGTTGAGATCGCAGCTGGTGGAGAACTCTTCGATGGCGGCAAGCCACTCGCGCAAGAGTGCAAAGCTCGAGGGATGGTAGACGCAGAAGTCCTGCCCCGAGTGGACCCGTTGGGCAATGTCCTGGGTCTTTGGGCCGGTGCCAAAGGGTGTACGCGCAGACTCGCGCTGCGCAATGCGAATGGGTGCGGATCCGGGCACGAGCACTCGACCGAGCTTTGCCAGCTTGTTGAGCAAGTAGAAGTCTTCTCCTGCCTGTCGTTTGGGAACGCCGCGCACCTGGTGGTAGGCCTGCGCTCGCACAGCCATCGTGCTGCCGATGCAATGGAAGGCGTAGGGCGAACCGGCCCACAATAGACCGAGGACGTAGTAACGCAGGGACATTTCGTAGAGCTCGAGTGCACGCCCCGTCGTCGAGGTGCGCTCGCACGCGTGCCAGAAGGGATAGCTCAGAGCCACACCCTTGTCGCCGAGCTCATGAGCGGCCGAAAAGTAGTCGTCGGGAAGTGTCGCATCAGCGTCGGTGCAGTGAATCCACGGACTCTTGATGTGGCCACGCTCATGCCAGGCAAGGGCCAGGTCACAGCCGATCTTGCGAGCGAGGCCGACGCCCTGCTTGGCTGGCAGGCGACGATCTGCGCTCACTCGGTCGATGCACAGCAATGCTCCACGCCCAAAGGGGCTAAGAGAAATGCCAGGTGCGAGCTCGTCGCCACCCTGCTGCAGTGCGCGCAGGAGATATTCTGAGCGCTCCTTTTCTGCGTCCCTGCGATCTTCGCTGGCATTGACCACCACGATGACCAAGGCACGGCTGGCCTTGCAAGGCGCGCTCAGCTGCGGCAGAAAGTGGGGACTCTCGTCGAAGGCGGGCACCACCACGACGTCGTCGAACTCCTGAGAGGGCGGCGGGCAAGCGCACTCGCTCTCCGCGTAGCTGCTCAGGTATTGCAGAATGGACATGCGAGGCCTGGCTGGCGTCCCAGGAAGCGAAACCTAGGGGATTGCCATGACGGCAAAGCCGTCTTTGCCACCCGTGTAGACCGCACGCCTGCCGGCGCTCTCGTCGATGGTAATGGCCTTGAGGTCGAGCATGGTCGACAGGCCGGCTCGAATTGGAACCCAGACCTGTCGGTCCTGCTTGAAGCGACTGACGCCATCCTTGGTAGCGGCCCAGATGTCGCCGTTCGGATCCTGGGTCATGCTTCGAATCGTGTCGCTGCTGAGCTCACTGTTGGCAACGGTGAATATCTCCTGCACCGCATTGCCAAGGACCGAGGCCACGCCCTTGCCATCGCCACCGACCCACACCAAATCGTCAAATTGCGCGATGCCGGTGATCTTGTTGTTGCCACCGAAGACGTCGACCTCGGTGAGATCGGGCAGAGGATAGAGTTTGTCTTTGCCACCGAAGGATCCGACGCTGCCAAAGGAGAGCGCTTCGACCGCATCGTTGCGCTCGAGCACGAAGCTTTGATTGTCTTCGGCCAGGGCCACGCCCAGGTCGGTGCCGTAGCGAACGCCGAGCAGGGCGTCACTGATGTCCCTGGTCTTGCTGTTAGCGATGCTTGCCAAGGTGCTGATGTCCCCTGCGCCAAGATCGATGCGAAAGGCACTGCCGTCTGCGTCGCTAGTACCTAGCCATGCGAAAGCTCCGTCTTTCGACTCGAGGACCGCCGAGATGTTGGGACCGACCGAATCGCCGGTGTAGAGATCGTCCACATCGAGCGCAGGGCCCGGGCCGATGAGATCCGCGCGATAGCCACTCTCCTTGCCACCAATCCACAGGTAGTCGCTGCCAGCGCTCAGATCGTTAACCGCTTTACTGGGAATAGCGGGGAGAGCCTCGAAGCCGTGCGCCTGAAACGCAAAAATCGTCGTGCTCACCGACTCGCCGCTACCGTCGCCGACACGAAGTCGCACCGTGTAGTTCTCGGCCTGTAGGGAATATACCGAGATGGTCTCGGAGTTGAGATCGGGCTGCGCTGTGGCACCGATCAAGGTTGTTCCGGGCTCGATGGTCCAGGTGTAGAGAATGACTCCGCTTTGGGTACAGGTGCCAACGGCGCTCAGCTGCACCGTGTCGCCGACCAGACGATGCAAATAGGGCTGCCCGGGAGGCGGCGGGTTCGATCGCCCGTCGACCTGGACTTCCACATGGATCGCCTCGGGACAGTCGCTCGGAGCAATGGCATCAGGGTCGAGGTCGCCATCGTCGTCCACGCCGCCATCTCCGAAGGGATTGACGTTGGAGGTGTCAAAAGAGCAAGCCGCCAGGAAGCCAAAAGCTAACCAGGCGAGCTTGCCAGCGATGGATCCCCGGGCCATGGCAAAAAATCATACCATCATTCGCGGTGAGGGCAGACCTCCGCCTCCATTCGAGCAACAAATCCACGCAGGGGCGTGTGACCTACACCGGGTATTCCTGCGCCTACCAACGTGCGCTGGCGACCGGGGCGAGCTTATAATGGCCATGGATGTCCCACGCTAGTCGAGCAGGTGCTTGAGAACCGTCGAAGAAGTCATTGCCTCGGAAGAGCTCTTCATCGCCTATCAGCCCGTAGTCGATCTGAAGCGCAAAGAGGTCTTTGCGTATGAGGCCTTGGTTCGAAGTCGAGCCGCCGAGTACCCGAACCCCTTCGTTCTGATCGAGGCGGCCGTCGAGCAGAAGCACATGGGGCTTCTCGGTCGCTATCTTCGCAAGCTGGCCGTGGATGGTTGTCCAGGCCATCGCCTCTTCTTGAACATTCACCCTGATGAGTTCAGTGAGCCATGGCTCATTCGTCCCGACGACTCCGTGACGCTGCACGGGCGAGAAGTCTATTTAGAGATCACCGAGTCGGTGCCCTTGTCGCACTATCGACATTGCCACTCGGTGCTAGCCGAGATGCGAACTCGCGGAGCCAAGATTGCGGTCGACGATCTTGGCGCCGGGTACTCGAACTTGAAGTACATCGTCGATCTGGAGCCCGAGGTCGTGAAGCTGGATCGCGAGCTTGTAGCCAACTTGCGTCTCAATTCTCGCCTGCACCGACTGGTCTGTGCGCTCGTTGAGTTGTGCTCGCAGCTGGGCGCCCGCGTGGTCGCTGAAGGCATCGAGACCAATGAAGAGCTCGGCGCTGTCATCGACGCCGGCGTGCACTACGGCCAGGGCTATCTCTTGCAGCGGCCTAACCCGGAGATCACGCCAGTGGTTTGGGCCGAGCTCTTCTAGTCGCAAGCGCTTCTAGTCATCTCGGGCCGAGCTGCACCAGCTCTGCACCGCAAGTCTGTCGCAGGGGCCTGTAGACCAGGGCGCGCTCGCCCTCAAGAGGCTGAAACTCCAGGCGGGCATGGTGGCGCAATACTTGTAGGTCATAGTGGCGTGGCTCAACCGGCGACACTTCGGGATGGCGTGGAGATTCACGCCAGCAATCAGGAGGAGCGCCAGGACCGGCTCCGCCGCATGCGTCGAGCCATCTCGATCGCCGTGTGCGCTTGGCCTGTGTTTGCCTTGCTCGACTGGTTCATCGTCAGCTTCGTGACGCCTGGTCGACTCTGGTTCTACCTCACCTTGCGCGGCATCGGCCTCTTGGTCCTGCTCTTTGGCGTGGTCCAGATCTTCGGCAAGAAGGAACTCTCGCGCCGGCGAATGCGTTTTCTCGATGCCTCGCTCAGCGCTGCCTTGGTCATTCTCATCACGGTCTCGTGTCGCGAGTTTGGTGGCATTGCCAGTCCACTGACCATGGGTGTTGTCATCGTCCTCATGTGTCGGTCGCTGGTTTTCACCGAGAATTGGAAGCACGGCATTCTTCCGACCGGCCTCCTGGTGCTGTGCTACCCCCTGACCCTCTTGGCGATGGCGGTCCTCGACCCTGAGATCGGAAAACAGTTCG
>JAHEAK010000282.1:0-1027 GCA_024642805.1 Kofleriaceae bacterium
GAGGGCCGGGTTCAACAGGTCGTGCACAAGACATTGCTACCGACCTACGACGTCTTCGATGAGGCGCGTTACTTCACGCCCGCCGACACGCGCGCGCTCATCGTCATCGGGGGACGCAAGGTGGGCGTTTCCATCTGCGAAGATATCTGGAACGACGCCGAGTACTGGGACCGTCAGCGCTACGACGTCGATCCGGTGCAAGAGCTAGCAGACCTTGGCGCCGAGCTACTGATCAACTTGAGCGCCTCGCCCTTTGCAGCCAACAAACGCCAGCTTCGACAAGGGCTCTTGTGTGCTCAGGCTCGTAAACATCGCCTGCCCCTCTTGGTCGTCAATCAAGTGGGCGCTCACGACGATCTGATCTTCGACGGCGGATCGATGGCCATCGACGCCGAGGGTGTCATCCAGGCCCAGTGCTCGGAGTTCGCCACCGACCTCGTCCTTGTCGAGCTCGATAGCGCCGGCAAGACCGTGCGAGGGCCCAAACGTGCGATTCATGGCTTCGACGACGCTGGTGAGACCGGTGCGGGTCTCGACGCGCTCATCATGGGCCTGCGCCAATATGCCCACAAGTGCGGTTTTCGCACGGCGCTGCTCGGCCTCTCTGGCGGCATCGACTCGGCGATCACGGCCGTGATCGCGGCCCAAGCCCTTGGCCCCGAAAACGTCTACGCGGTGGCGCTGCCATCTAAGTATTCTTCCGAGCACTCACTTCGCGATGCGGCGCAGCTGGCCAGCGCAACCGGCATCCACTACCAGGTCATCTCGATCGAGTCGACGGTGGCGGCGCTAGAGGCAAGCCTTACCGAGAGCTTCGCAGGCAAAGCTGCCGACGTCGCCGAGGAGAATCTGCAAGCGCGCAGCCGAGGCATCGTGCTCATGGCCCTGTCCAACAAGTTTGGTCATCTCTTGCTCAACACCGGCAACAAGAGCGAGGTCGCGGTCGGCTACTGCACGCTCTACGGCGATATGTGCGGCGGCCTCAGCGTCCTCAGCGATGTCTTCAAGACCGAGGTCTATCGCATGT
>JAHEAK010000282.1:1037-6870 GCA_024642805.1 Kofleriaceae bacterium
GTCGCGTGAGCTCAATCGCCGGGCTGGCAAGATGCTCATCCCCGAGTCGACTCTCACCAAGCCGCCCAGTGCCGAACTTCGCCCTGGGCAACTCGATCAAGACTCGCTGCCGCCCTACGAGGTACTCGACGCCTTGCTGGCGCGCTATGTGGAGGAGCTCGAGCCCGCCAGCTCTCTGCGCAAGGCTTTCGATCCAGCCATCGTCGACAAGGTGCTATCTCTGGTTCGACGCGCCGAGTACAAGCGCTACCAGCTGCCGCCCGGACTGAAGATTCGCAACCGCAGCTTTGGCCCTGGACGGCGCATGCCCCTCGCCTGTCGAGCGATCGAGCCCGCGCGCTCGCAGGCAGTGCCGCTCAATCTGATCGCATAGAGCCACGTGCTGCCCGTGCCTAGAAGCTGAGGTCGAAAGGCACTGTCACCACCGTCGGCGCGCCCGTGGACGCAAAGCGCATCTGGCGAGCTGCCCGCCCCGCGCACTCGTAGAGGCCGTTGGCAAAGAGATAGCTCGGTGCTTGCATGCGAACTTTAGTGACGCTGCCACGCTCGCTCACCAGAATCTTGAGGGTGATCTTGGCGGCTAGCTCTGCTTGCCCGCGCGCTTCGGCGATGCACGAGACCATGCTCGACTGCCCGCTCGAGACCCCGGCGTTGATTTCGCCATCGTCCAAGGGGCGCCCACCCTGCCCGGCCCCGAAATCGACCGAAGAATTGGGGATTGCGATATCGGGTCCCCGCCAAATGAGTTTGCGATCGGCGGCGCTCAGCACAACGCGCTCATCGATTTCCTGGAGCTCGACCTCGTCGGAAGAATCGCCGCGACCGCGGCCGGCCCGCTTGCCACGACGCCCGCGCTTGCCCTTGCCCTTGTCTTTGCCCTCGTCGGCGCTCTGGTCTGGGCCGGCGTCGCTGGTGCTCGCCTTGGCCTGATTGCTGGCGCTCGCCCAGGGCTTCTCGAGGGCCGCGTACACGCCACCGGCTCCGATGGCGACGCCGACACACAGGCCAACCACAAAGGAGGACGACACGATGCAAAGCTAGCATAGCCATGCGGCCGAGCGCATGGCCGCATCACCCGGCCCATGTCAAGAACATCTCCCGAGCAAGGGCCCGAGCAAAGCGGCCCGAGCAAGGGCCCTAGCAAAGCGCCCTGTTGTGTGAGCGATGGACGCGCCGTACATTGTGCCGGTGGCAGACAAGGCCCAAACGCCCGCCCTCGCCGGGACCGACGCCCTGGCCGCGCTCTTGCTGTCAGCAAGCCTCTTTGTGCTGGCGGGTCCCTACCTGGTTGCGCTGGGTCTCATCGGCGTCTTGGCGACGCAGGCGCTTTGTTTCGCGATGCCTGCACTGCTGGTCGCTCTCACGCGCCCGCATGGACTGGCCGTGCTGGGTACGGTGAAGAGCTCGCCGCGTGCGCTGCTGGCGGCGCTGCTCTTGGGCGTCTCGCTTTGGCACTGGAACCTCTTGCTGGTCGCGCCCCTTGGCGAGCGCTTCATCACCAGCCAAGAGCAACTCGAGTGGCAAAGCTTCGTCGGCCTCGACTCGCGCTCCCTCGCTAGCACCCTCTTCTTCTTCGCTCTGGTGCCGGCGGTGTGCGAAGAGCTCTTGCACCGAGGCGTGCTTGCTCCAAGTCTGGCGCGCCGCCTCGGCACCGGGCCGGCTGTCCTCGCGTCCGCCCTCCTCTTCGGGCTCTCGCACTTGAGCCTGGGCCGGCTCCTGCCGACCGCCGTACTGGGTGGCGCTGCCGCCTTCTTGCGCCTGCGCACGGGCTCACTCTTGGCCGCGGGCATCCTGCACTTTCTTTACAATTCCAGCATCTTAGTGATGGCTTATGGCGGCTGCTCGCTGCCGTATGTCCTGCTCGTGCCGAGTCTTCTGCTGAGCGCCCTGGCCTTCGCTCTCGTCCGTAGATCCCCGAAATCGGGCGACGAGGCCAAAGGTAAGGCAAACCACACGATTGCTAGAAACTGAAAGCGCTGGTACTTTGTCCGATGTGACTGACACCAAGCGCACCCTTTGGTACCTCAAGAAGGTCCCGCTCCTCGCCCCCCTTGGCCCGGACGCCCTTGCCCGGCTCTCGGAAAAGGTGGAGCTGCGCGAGGTCCGCCGCCGCGAAGTCGTCTACCTCCCAGGCGATCCTGCCGAGACCATCTATCTGGTCAACGGTGGTCGAGTCAAAATCTCCAAGGTTACGCGCGACGGTAAAGCCCTCACTCTCAACTACTGCGGGCCTTCTGAGGTCTTCGGCGAGAGCAGCCTTGTCGATGGCGGCGCGCGCGAGGAGATGGCCGAGGCCATGGAGAACTCGATGATCAGCGAAATCGAGCGCGGTGTCTTCGAGGAGTTGCTGATGAGCAACGCCATGCTTGGACTCGAGATGACAAAGCTCTTGGCCAAGCGACGACTCGATCTCGAAAACAAAGTCGAGACCCTGGTCTTCCGCGACGTCACCTCCAAGCTTGCCGAACTCTTGCTCGAGCTGGCCGATGAGTACGGTGTCGAAGACTCGCGAGGCACGCTGATTGCTCTGAAGATCACGCATCAGGAGCTCGCCAACCTGATCGGTTCCACGCGTGAGACGGTCTCGCTCACCCTCAGTCAGTTCAAGCGCAAACACTTGCTGACCACCGAGGGTCGCAAGGTCATCGTGACCGACACCGAGAGCTTGCGCGCCCTTTACTGAGTGGTAGCGCTCCATGGCCGCCCGGCATCGCGCACGTCTTAATCCCCGTCGACGAGTGCCCGCCCGGTCGGAGTATCCAGGCCTGCCAGCTCCTCTGGTCGGCCACTCGCGATGATCGTGCCACCTCGTGCGCCGGCCCCCGGACCGAGTTCGACCAGGTAGTCGCAGGCGCGCATCACATCCAGATGATGGTCGGCGAGAACCACGGTGTGCCCCGCCGCGCACAGCTCGCGAAGCGCGCCGAGCAAGAGCTGCAAATCGTGCCAGTGCAGACCCGTCGATGCTTCATCGATCAAATACACGCAGTGTCCCGTGGCGGGCTTGGCCAGCTCACGTGCGAGAACCAAACGCTGTAACTCGCCTCCACTCAGGCTGGTCGCCGGCTGGCCAAGCTGTACATAGCCGAGCCCCACGCGCTGCATCGAGCGCAGCTTGGCCATAGCCTTGGGAATCGAAGCCAGCTCGCCACAGGCCTCATCGACGCTCAGCTCGTGCAAGGCTGCGATGTCGAGTCCTCGGAAGCGCACCTGCAAGGTCTGCCGATCGAAGCGGCGGCCCGCGCAGTCGTGGCACGGCACATAGAGATCCGCGAAGAGTTCCTGACCGACCCGCAGCTGGCCGTCGCCCTTACAGGTTACGCAGCGACCACCAGCGGTGTTGGTCGAAAAGCGACTCTTGGAAAAACCGCGCGCGCGGCTCTCTGGCAACTTGGCGTACAGGTCGCGAATCACCTCCGAGAGGCCGGTAAAGGTCGAGGGCGAGGATCGCGGCGATGGCGAAAGAGAGTGGCTGGCGACCTCGAAGCAGCGCTCGATGGCGAGGTCGGAGTACAGCCTCGGCTCGCCCGTGAAGGTGGGTCCCAAGGGCTCGTCAGAGTGCACCGAGGACACATCGCGAACACTGGCCTTGGAAGCGGCCCGGCCCAGCGCTGGATACAGCCGGCTCAGCGCAGGATACAGACTGTGCATGAGCAGCGAGGTCTTGCCGGCTCCACTCACCCCGACCAGGCAGCTCAGCTTGCCGAGGGGCAGGCGCAAACTCACCGAGCGCAGGTTGTTGGCGCTGGCACCATCCAGTTGCAACCAGCCGCGATCCTCGGGAGCCTTTTCAGGCCCTTCGACCCGCAGCCGACCAGCAAGGTACGCACCGGTGAGCGAGTCAGCGTGCTCGCACACCTGCTCGACACCGCCTTGCGCGATAACCCGACCGCCGAGTCGCCCTGCCCCCGGGCCCATGTCGATGAGTTCATCGCAGGCCTCGATCAGCATGCGATCGTGTTCGACCAGCAAGACGGAGTCGCCGCTCTCACATCGCCTGCGCAGCAGCCCCAACACGCCGCGTGCATCTTGCCAATGCAATCCAGCACTCGGCTCGTCGAGAACGAAGAGCACACCGCGCAGACTCGTGCTGAGCATCTCGGCAAGGCGCAGTCTCCTTGCCTCGCCGGTGCTCAGCTGCGAGGTCGCGCGACCGAGGGGCAAATGACCAAGGCCGAGGTCGCATGCGACAGCCAGTCGCTCTTGCAGCTCGCGCACCAGGCGGCCGGCAAGCTCGGTGTGTCGCTCCACCTGCTGCAACAACTGCGCAAGAGCGGCTGGTAGCTCTGCAAGCTCACAGGCGTAGAGTTCCAGCACGCTGCGCTGGCCGACTCGGCAGGCCGCTGCATTGGGCCCAAGGCCGGTCCCATCGCAGCTTCGACACGCCCTCATAGACAGGTAGTGAGCGAGCCACGACATCTCGTCGCCGCCGGTGGCATCGACAGAGGACGCGCGGTCCAGACGCTTTTCCAAATCGTGAACGACGCCGCGATAACTGTCGGCGCTCTCGCCGTGAACGATGATGTCCTGGGCTCGAGGGGAGAGCGACTGCCAGGGCGCATCCATCTCGATACCGTGACGGGCACAGAGTTGTTCTAAGACCCCGACGAAGAAAGCGTGATTCTTATCGGCCCATGGCGTGATGGCGCCCTCGCGCAGACTCAGCGCAGGATCCGCCACCAGCGCACTGGTATCGACGCTCAGCTGTTGCCCTCGTCCCCCACAGGCCTCGCAGCGGGCGCTCATCGACTGCAGATCAAAGAGCGCCGGTACGATCGCGGGCAAGCGCTGGCTGCACGCGTGGCAGTGGTTTCCCGTGCCAAGCGAAATGGCTGGCAAGGCCTCAGGCTCCACGAGTGCGCGGCCACCGCCGATGCTGAGGGCGAGTTCCAATGAATCAGCGAGTCGCGACTGAATGCCCTCCTTCGCGATCAATCGATCGATCTGCAGAAGGACGCGATTGGCAATGGCGGGCGCATCGACATCCGCCAACTCAAGGAGCTCACCATCGATGACCAGACGTGAGAAGCCATCTCGCTGGAGGTCCAAACAGCGCTCTTGCAATGCCTCGCCACGTTCGGGGAGTTCTACACTCAACACGTAGCGCGTCTTGTCAGGGAGCTCCATCAGTCGATCGACCATGCGCGGAATGGTGCTGGCCTCCTGCGCAGCACCGCAGGCGGGGCAGTGCACACGTCCACACCTCACGAAGAGGGTCGCGAGAGTGTGCTGCAGGCCCAGGGCCGAGTTCACGCTACCGAAAGGCCCAAAGCTGGGCGCGCTTTGTTGGCAGGCCAGCGTGGGTGGCAATCCCTCCATGAGGTCGACATCGGGGCGAGGCATGTGGTCCGCCAGTCGCCTTGAGCTCGCCGATAAAAGTTCGACGAGGCGCCGTTGTCCCTCGGCCACGATGGTGTCGAAGGCAAGACTCGATTTACCTGAGCCACTGGGCCCGGTCAGAACCACGAGCTTGCCGAGCGGTATGTCGAGGTCGACCGACTGCAAGCAATGGGTGCGAGCGCCCCGGATGCGTATCTGGCTCATGGCAAGCGCCGCACTATGCCAGCTTTTGCTCGAGCGAAACTACTCGCGAGCGCTAATGCGGCGATCCGGTCGCGTGTATTCGACCATCTCGACACGTAGCTCACCAAACTCGGTGGTGACCATGACCAGCAGCGGCAGGCGGCTGGCGTCGTCGCTCAGCCACAGGCTGTAGTTGCGAGGCTGCTTGCTGGTCACGTCGCGAAGACCGCTGGTCACGCGCTGCGCCACGCCATCTATGCGGATGGCGGGATGCTTGCCCATGGCCGTCTTGATGGTTTCGTGGGCTCCA
>JAHEAK010000283.1 GCA_024642805.1 Kofleriaceae bacterium
GAAGCGCCCGATGCGATCGACGCTGGCACCGGTGAAGGCACCGCGTTCGTGGCCAAAAAGCTCGGACTCGACAATCGAGGGCGCGAGATCCGCGATGTGCACGGTGACGAAGGGGCCAGCCCTGCGCGGGCCCCAGCTGTGGATGGCCTGGGCAAGGGCCGTCTTGCCGACGCCGGTCTCGCCGGTTAGCAACACATCCACGTCGCTCTGAGCGGCGCGGTGGGCGGCGTTGAGGATGTTAGTAAAACTCTTACTTCTGGCAACGAGGCCGCTGCCACGGGCGACTGCGAGCTGCTCGACGGGTGGGGGCGCAAGGTCGACAACCGTCTGCGTGCTGGCAAGGCTCTGCGTGCTGGCAAAGCTCTGCTCACAGGCAAAGATCAGAGGCCCGAGTTGCGTCGCAATGGCCTCGAGCTCGTGCAGCATTTCGCCGGTGCAATGCCCAGAGCGGTGTGAACCAGCGTTGAGGGCACCAATGACCTTGCCACCAACTCGAATCGGGGCTGAGAGCGTCGACCAGATGTGATCGCGCGAGGCATGGCCCAGGGCGACGATGGAGTCCTTGCCCGCGTCGCTGATCCGGGCGACGCCCTCGCGAACGACCTGGCCAACCGGTGTGCCTTGCACACGCACTCTTGGAAGGGCGTTGCTCGAGAGCTCGCCAACTGGGCACAGGCGGTAGATGCGCAACCACTCGCAGTCGTCTTCTAAGAAGACGATCGAAACCCGATCGCTCACAGGCAAGATCGCAGGCAACTGGCTGCCGAGCAGGCTCACGACCTGGCTCATGTTCGCGCACGCGGAGACCTCTGCCTGCAGGTCAAGGACCCGACGTGCTAGCAGCTCAGGTTGCCGATCAGCGAGTGCTCGTTGTTCTTCCGCCACCAGTGCTAAGCATGCCGCAATCGCGTGTGTGCGCGCAATGATGCGGTGCCCCACCTGAGAAGTGCCTTAGGTGCGATGGTGTGATGGGCGCCGCGCAATTGCGCGCACGAGGCCACGACATTTGGTGGCTCGTGGCCGCGTGCCGCGTTCCCTCGTGGCGGCATGACACGAAGGCCAAGGCGGTGGAGTCAACCTCGCAGTTTGTTTGCATAATCGCGAAGATCGTTCGACTCTCGCTTTGGCCCGAGCTTTGTAGAGGCCCCAACCCACCAGTGAGCTTCATGCACCAAACGCTAAGGGAATTTAACACTTACATCGTCGCCACCCTCGCCATCCTCTTCCTTGCTGCCTGCGGTAGCTCGGATGCCAAACCCAAATGGGAGCTTCTTGCCGAAGACGAGCCCGGCGCACTGCTCTCGGTCTGGGGCGCCAGCGCCGACGAGGTTTGGGTCGTAGGTGCCGATGCGCGCGATGGCAGTGGCCCCACGGTTCTGCGCATTCGCGGTGAAGAAGTCGAGCGGATTCCGACCGGCGAGAGCTCGGGTGATTTGTGGTGGGTCTTTGGCTTCGCCGATGGACCTATCTTCATGTCCGGAAGTGAGGGCGTCATTCTGAAGTATGAGAATGAGAGTTTTACTAAGATGACCACGCCAGGAGTCAACACTGTGTTTGGCATGTGGGGCAGTTCGCCGACGGACATGTGGGCGGTTGGTGGAGCCACTGCCAGCGAGGGCGGCTTTGCATGGCGTCTCGACGGCGAGGAGTGGATCGAAGAGCCGAGCCTGCCCGCCGAAGTTGCTACCGAGGGCGCGCTGTGGAAGGTGAATGGGCGAAGCAGCAATGACCTTTGGATCGTTGGCAGCAACGGCCTGTCCTTCTATTGGGACGGCAGCAGCTTCCAGCCCGGCGACACCGGCGTTGGCTCCTCGTTGTTTACTGTGGCTGGCAACGCCGAGCGCTATGTCGCAGTCGGCGGTCTGGTCTCGGGCATCATCCTCGAGAACCAGGATGGGCAGTGGGTCGACACGACGCCCGATCCGCTTCCGGATAGTCTTACTGGCGTGAGCCTCGATGACTCCGATGGAGGCATTGCGGTCGGCTTCTACGGAACCGTGTACGAGCGAGTGGCGGCGAGCTGGGAACCCGTCGACCTCGGCTTCTTCCGTTCGGAGAATCTCCATGGCGTTTGGATCGATCCCGAGGGCGGCGTTTGGATTGCGGGCGGCAACACCTTCGGGTTGCCGCTCATCGGCGGCGTTCTACTGCATCGAGCTGGGAAGTAGTTCGGGCTATTGGGCCTAGAAAGTCTATGGGAATGTGGAAACTAAGAACATGTACTAAGTCATTGCTTGTGGGCGTGGTGGCTCTCGCCGGCGCCTGTGGATCCGATGCAGAGCTGACCCCAGGAGTGGGTCGCACGGCCGCGTGCGACGATCCGGGCGTCGCCTGTACCTGGGCCGGGCTCAAGGGCGAAACCGGCTACAACGGGGAAGGGCACCACCGTCTAGACACCGAGCTCAGTCAGGTGCAAGACCTGCTCTTCCGACCAGACGGCACGGCCTGGTTCACCGACTTCAACAACTTCCTCATTCGCAGGGTCTTGCCAGATGACACCGTCGAGTCGGTGATTGGCAGCACTCAGCCGATCTTTCCCGGCGACGGCCCCCTGCGAGGGATTCCCGCCGAAGGAGCCGCAGGTCGCGATTGGCAGCTAAATCATCCGACCAACCTCTTTTCAGGTGACGGCGACATCATCTACGTCGTCGCTTGGCACAATCACAAAATCCTGCAAATCGACACTGCCGACGACAACTGGGTGCGCGTGGTCTCAGGATCAGGTGCTGGCTTTGCTGGTGACGGTTCGCTCGCAGCCCAAGGCGCGCTCTTCAAGCAAGTCAGCTCTGGCGTGCGCGACGAGGCAGGCAACATCTATCTCATCGATCAGCAGAATCAGCGCATCCGCAAGATCGACAGCGATGGCATGTTGAGCACCATCGCGGGCACCGGCGTCGACGGCTATTCCGGAGACGGTGGTGATGGTCTCGATGCACAGTTCTCCTGGGAATACGGCTCCAACCCCAATCCGAGCGGCGGCCTGGCCGTACTCGACGGCGTGCTCTACATCTCCGATACCGAGAACAACCGCATTCGCAGCATGGACTTGACGACCGGTATCGTCGAGACCGTCGCGGGTAATGGTGATGCCGCATTCAGCGGAGATGGTGGTCCGGCCGTGGACGCCTCTCTTCGTGCACCACGTGATCTCGAAATCGGACCCGAAGGTGACCTCTACGTCGCCGACACCGACAATGGCGCGGTGCGAGCCATCAACCTGAGCACGGGCGAGATCCGCACGGTGGTGGGTACCGGCGAACTTGGTCTTGACGAGGAAGAAGCGCTGCTTGGCACGGAAACTCGACTCAAGCGCCCCATGGGCCTGTCGTTCGACGCGGCCGGCAACCTCTATGTCATGGACACACTCAACGATCGCATTGTGAGGCTCGCCCGATGAAACCGACCATCTTGCTGTTCATTCTCTCGGGCCTCGGGCTGTGCGCGTGTGGCGACAATGACCCAGGATCTTGCGATACCAGCGTCCCTGGCGCCATTTGCACAATTGCAGGCAATGGCGACAACGGCTACGACAAAGGCGCTGATGACAAAGCCATGCCCGCTCTCGAGGCACGCATGTCGCTACCCACCGATACTCTCACCGGTCCCGATGGCACGATCTACATCATCGATTGGAACAATCACCGCATCCGAACTCTCGACAGCGACGGTCGCTTGCGATGGTTGGCTGGACGCGGTGAGCTCGGTGGTTCGCTCGACGATCCAGCAAACGGTGACTTCAATCATCCAACCAACATCATCTTCGATAGCACCGGCGAAAACCTGCTGATTGCCGCTTGGCACAACAGCAAGATTCGCTCGATCTCGCTTGCGACCGGAGATGTCATCGACATCGCTGGCAACGGCGGGCGCGCCTACTTCGGGGATGATGGGCCGGCCCTAACCAGCACGCTGGATCTGCCAGCCAGCCTGGCTTTCGATCCCGAGGGAAATCTTGTCGTCATGGATCAAGCCAATCAGGTGCTGCGCTTCATCGATCCCGATGGAGACATTCACCTGCTCGCCGGCAAGTGCGTGCTGGAGGTTCCCGGTACCTGTGCCGAGGATGCAGAGCTGGTCGAGTGTCCCCCAAGGCCTGATGGCAGCCCATCGGGAAAGTTCACCTGTGGCGATCCTGCGATGACGTGTAGCGCTGGCGGAGCGGCCAGTGCCTGCAAACAGGGCTATGAAGGCGATGAGCAGCCCGCCTCCGAGCTGCGCATGGCACAGCCCTTTGGTCAGTCGGCAGCACCTGCTGGGCGAATCGCTTTTGACGCCTCCGGTCAGTTGTATTTTGCCGACTCGGTCAACAACTTGATTCGCAGGATCGACACCGATGGCATCGTTCACCGCGTGGCCGGTGTGGCGCCCGTCGATGGAATTCCGCAGACCGGTTACGATGGCGATGGCGGTCAGGCTGTTGACGCCCTGCTCAACTTCCCCGTCGACCTGGCTTTCGACGACGAGGGAACCCTGTACTTTACCGACATGCTCAACCACTGCGTGCGAGCCATTGGCACCGACGGAATCGTCTCGACGGTGGCAGGACAGTGCGGAGTGCCAGGCTATGAGGGCGACGGTGGACCTGCACAGGACGCCTTGCTCCTGCGCCCCTTCGGCCTCGAATACATCAACGGTCGCCTCAACATCGCGGACACAGGCAACAGCGTGATACGCTCGATTCAGGTGCTCGCCGAGTGAGGTCTCTGGTCGTACGCGGATTTGGCAGTGCCCTGCTGCTCGGCTCTTTGAGCTCGCTTGGCTGTGGTGACGATGGCACCAGCGATAGCGTGGTCTTCCCCGAAGACTACGCCAGCACCTACACCGAAGTTCGTAACTGCCGTGCCAATGGTGGCAGTCACGACTTCAATCGCATTCGCGTCCTCACCGACGAGAGCGGGCTCGTTGCCTATCGCGATCGAACGGAACCCTTTCCTGAGGGGGCCATCGTGCTCAAGGAGGAGTACGACTCCAACGACATGGATTGCTCTGGCGCCATCAAGCAGTGGGCGGTCATGCAGAAGCTACCGGCAGGCAATGAAGAGCTATTGAATTGGCGCTGGCAGCAGGTCGACTTCGCGCGCAATGTCATCAACGAAGACGAACCGCGCTGCTTTGGCTGTCACGCGGGCTGCCCGCCACCCGATGGCTACGATGGTACGTGCACGGTGCCATGAGCTCGCGCGCCGCCAGCGCGCTGGTCGCCTTGGCTGCCATGCTCGGGGCTTGCTCCGCCCCTGACCGCTGTGCCGATGAAACACCTGGCACCGTGTGTCCCGTTGCCGGAACGGGACAGACGGGCTTCAACCAGGATGGCAAGCCGCCCGAGGATACAGACTTCTTCCTAATTACCAGGGCTCGGAGGGGGCCTGACGGCCTTCTCTACTTCATGGACTTCAACAACTGGCGGGTTCGTCGACTGGACGAGGATGGGCTGATTCGCACCGTCGCCGGCACGGGCTTTCACGCGCCGGCATTTCCTGGCGCCCCTGCGCTCGAGTCGCCCCTCGACAATCCGACCGATTTTGATTTCGATGGCGACGGTCGCCTGGTGATGGTCTCCTTCGAAGACCCGCGCGTACTGGCTGTCGACGATGGCATCATCAGGGTGATTGCAGGCACCGGCGAAGTCGGTAGCACCGGCGACGAAGGCGACGGTTTTCAGCCCACGCAGGCCAAGTTCATCGAGCTCATGGGCATGGCCATCGCCCCAGACGGAGCCATCTACCTCTGTGATCGCAGAGCGCAGCGCGTCAGAGTCATTCGCGGCAACATCATCGAAACACTTGCTGGCACGGGCGTGGCCGGCTACAGCGGTGATGGAGGCCCCGCCACCGAGGCGCAACTGGATCTGCCCTCGGCGATTGCCTTCGATGATCTCGGAAACATCTTCATCGCCGACAGCCTCAACCACGCGGTTCGCCGAGTCAGACCCGATGGAACTATCGACACCGTGGCGGGCACAGGCACGAGCGGTCTGTCTGGCGACGGCGGACCCGCAAGCTCGGCGCAGCTCAACGAGCCCGATGGACTGGCAATCGGCGGCGATGGCAGCCTGTACATCGCCGATCGCAGCAATTTTCGCGTGCGGCGCGTCGACACCGAGGGCAACATCGATACCGTCGCCGGCAGCGACGAGGGCTATTCGGGAGATGGCGCCCAGGCCACCCAAGCGCAGTTTGGCTTCCTCGCCCAGCTGACGATGGATGGCGATAGTCTTCTCATTGCCGATCAGTCCAACGGTGCGATTCGCAGGCTCATTCTGGAGCCTTCGCCTTCGCTTATGTCCGCTCCCTGAAGCTCCTGTCGGGCCTCTTCACGGCCTTCGCACGAGCGTTCGCATGAGCTTTACATGAGCTTCTCATGTTTCCGGGCATCGACGAGTTGACAGCGATCGTGCCCGCCTTCAACCTGTGCCGATGTCAGAAGAAGTTCGCAAACCCGCACGAGTCAAAGTTCGCCGATGGAAGAAGGAAGACATCGACGGCATCGTCGAGTGCCACATTGCGGCCTACAACGACTATCCGGTCGGCTCGCACTACGATCGCAGACTCTACGAGCTGGCCTTGCAGGCCTTTCCCGAAGGCCAGCTGGTTGCCGAGTACCGCGGAAAGATCGTCGGCTACGCGACATCGCTGATCGTTCAGCTCGATGAAGATGTGGACTACACCTGGGACGAACTGACCGGTGCCGCGACCTTCAGCTCGCACAATCCCAGCGGTGACACCCTTTACGGCGCTGACATCGCCGTACATCCCGAGTTCCGGGGCCGCGGCGTGGCCGGTCGACTCTATGAGCATCGACTGCGCATCATGCGTCGCTACAACCTGCGCCGCATGGTCGCCTACGGGCGCATTCCCGGGTATCCCGAG
>JAHEAK010000008.1 GCA_024642805.1 Kofleriaceae bacterium
TCTCATCTGGCGGCCCACCGAGCTGGCCTGCGCCTGAGGCGCGCGTTAACTGGCCAGCGCGCAAATCCAAGAGCCTCGAGCGGGAATTAGACCTTGCAGCGAGGCCGATGGCTGGTGATGATGCCGCGTTCAACGGGGATCCTCACGCATGCGCCAATCTGCACCTTCCATTCTTCTCGTGCCCACCCTTTTGCTCGCCGCCGCCTGCGGTGTGAGCTCCGAAGATGGTCAGCTGCCAGGTGCTGGTGACGGCGGTCTCTCGGGCGAAGCCGACGCCACGGTGCCAAGCGCCGAGGAAGCCGCCGTCTACGCCCACAGCGCGACGACCTTGTATCGCCTCGATCCCAACACGCTGCAGGTCACCATCATCGGCGACTTCGAAGGCTGTTCGAGCGTCACCGACATCGCCCTGGACAAAGACTCCAACCTCTTTGGAACCAGCTTCGACGGCCTGTACCGGATCGACATCAACACCGCGCGTTGCACACAGATCGCCAGCGGCGCCTATCCCAACTCGCTCTCCTTCGTCCCGCTTGGCATCCTCGATCCGAGTCGCGAGGTCTTGGTGGCTTACGACGGTGGCAACTACGTTCGCATCGACACCACCAGCGGTGCGCTCAGCACCATCGGCACCATCGGCGGCGGTTACGTCTCGAGCGGCGACGTCGTCTCCGTGGAAGGTGGCGGCACCTATTTGACCGCCAGTGGTCCCGATTGCGACGACTGCCTGCTGCAGATCGATCCGGCGACCGGCGCGATGCTCAACAACTGGGGCTCCCTCGAGTTCCAATCCGTGTTTGGCCTGGCCTACTGGGGCGGCACCGCCTACGGCTTCGACGACACCGGCGCCGCCTTTGCCATTCACTTCAGTGGCAGCAGCGTCAGCACCTCGAACATCGCCATCCCCAACGCGCCAGGCAATCTGAGCTTCTGGGGCGCTGGTTCGACAACGGCTGCACCGATCATCGACTGAGGCTGCTCGGATCGATCATCGACCGAGGCTGCTCGGGTCGGGGCGCCCTACCCAGAGCGCAAGTCCGATGAAGAGGGCCTGCACGGGCAGTCGCGCCCACATGGCCCAGACCGGCATCGTGCCCTCAGCGCTGAGCTGAATGTGGTGAATGGCCATGTTGATGTTGGCGGGAAAGACCGCCACGTAGAGCGCTACCAGCCCGATGCTCGCCGCACGGCGCGTGCGGATCCACAGGAGGCCCAGACCTCCGAGAATCTCGAAGAAACCACTCACATAGACCAGCGCATAGGGGGCTGGAAGCTGGCTGGGCACGATCCGAACGAAGGGCTCCGGGGCAAGGAAGTGCGTCACGCCAATGGCGCACATGGCCACGGCCAAGAGCGTGCGAAGAACCATCTTACTCACACCGGCAATCTACCGGTCCTGCTGTGCGGGCGCGAGTCTGGGAGTACCATCTAAGGGATGTTCCGCCACGGCTGTGTGCCTATCCTCCTTGTCGCGCTTGGACTCTCGCTCTCGCCGCAAGCGGTGCATGCCGATGGCGAGCGACCGCGCTGGACGCTGCAAGTCGATCCGCTCACCGCCGCCCTTGGCTACGCGCATCTCCAGGTCGAACATGCTTTTTCGGATCGTCACTCCGTCTACCTCGGCCCGCACCTGCGCCTCTACGACAGCGTCTTTGCCAGCGACACTCAGGACTACACCGGCATCGGTGTCGAGGCGGCCTATCGTTATTTTTGGAGAGCGCAGGCGCCAACCGGCCCTTGGGTGCAGGCCCGCGGCGTTGTGAGTCGCCTGTCGACCTCGGAGACCAGCACGCCCGGCGGCTACTTCGGTGGACTGGTTGGCTACAGCTGGATCTTGCAAGACCGCTGGGTGCTCGCTCTGGGCGCGGGCGTGCAGTACATCCACATGCAGATCGGCGAGCTGGGTGTCAAAGGCGTATTGCCAGCAGCCCATACCGCTTTGGGCGTTGCCTTCTGAGCCCGCTCCTCGCCAGCGTTCGACGACACGCACGCCACGATCAGAGCCGCTGGCTCAGGACTGTGCGTGCTGTCGCCAGTGCTCGGCCATGAGCACCGCTGCCGACGAGGCCACGTTCAAGCTCTCGACCTTCTCGCTGCCAGGAATGCACAAAAGATGGTCGGCGCCCTTCATCAGACTCACTTGCAGACCGTCGCGCTCAGCGCCCAGCAGGATTACGGCGCGCTCGGGAAGAGCGCCCGCGTAGAGCGAACGTCCCTGATGACTCGAGGTCGCGCAGATTTCGAAGCCGCCAGCCTTGCACACAGATAGCGGCTCCTCGAGGTCTGCAGCAAAGTAGACATCAATGAACTCGGCAGCACCTTCCGCGGTGCGATAGGCGGCGGAGGAGAGTCGACGCAAAGGGCCACCAATGAGCACGGCGCGCACGCCAAAGTGCACGGCGGTGCGCAAGAGCGTGCCGATGTTGTGCGGATTGCCAACCTTGTCGAGCGCGAGAATCTGGCCTGGTCCTGGCGCGCCAACGATGTCTTCGAGAGGCGGGCACCACTTGGCGCGGGTGACGATGCAAATGCCTTCGTGATGCTGAGCATCGCAGAAGCGGTCGAGTTCCTCTTGCGGCACGAGGCGGTAGACCATGCGCTGCTCGGCCATGAATTTCAGAAGGTCGGTGAACTCGCTGGCGCACTTCTCCGTGAGCAACGCTCGCACCAGATCCTGCGGGCGTTCGCGGAAGACCGCTCGACACGCATGTCGTCCGTAGATCTTGGTCTCGTCGTGCTTGCTCACACTCGGCACAGTAGCAGCCGGCGCGCTCCCCTCGCGATCGCTGCGGTGATTTTGGCCGCCGGCGCCAGCTTTTTCGAGGGCCAACGATGCTGCCCCGAAATCCTTCGAGATCGCGGCTCGTGATGGATAGGTTCCGTCGTGGCAATGCAGGGGGGGCCGCACTATCCTTGCCCCCAGCGCAGGTGCCCTCGGCGCCTCGCCCTCCCAGCCATGTTCCTGTATCGCAGCAATCGAGCGGAAGTACTCGTCGGCGAGCTCGCCAGGCTGGTTGCCAAGCCGATCGGCGGGCCGCTGGCCAGCGAGTGCATCGTCGTGCAAGGCAAGGGCATGGAGCGCTGGCTGGCCATGGAACTCGCCCGCGCACACGGCGTCTGGGCCAACCCCGACTTTCCCTTTGCACGCACGGTCATCGAACGTGCCTTTGCCGCCGTGCTTGGTACCGAGGCCTCAGAGCAGTGGCAGGCGCAGAGCCTGCGTTGGGCGGTTGCCAAGACGCTCCTGCACATGCAGCACACGCCTGGCTTCGAGAGCATTGCCTCCTATCTTCACGAGGACCGCCATCATCAGAAGCTCCTGCAGCTGAGCCTGCGCATTGCCCGCGTGCTCGATGGCTACGGCGTGTACCGCCCGGAGCTCTTGCAAGGCTGGCAAGACGCGGGCGGCAACGATTGGCAAGCAGGTCTGTGGAAGCGCCTGTACCAAGAGCACGACACGCGCCACGCATCGAGTCTCGAAGAGCGCTTCGTGCACAAGCTCGCCCAAGGCAAGGGTCCCATCGAGGGCATGCCTGCCCGCTTGAGTCTCTTTGGCATCTCCGGGCTGCCACCGCTCTACCTGCGACTCTTCGCCGCCCTGGCCTCGCGCATCGAAGTTCATCTCTTCGTGCTCAGCCCCTCGCGTGAGTACTGGGCGGATGTGCGCAGCCAGCGCGAGGTCTTGCGCCAGGATCTCAAGGTGGACGGCGAGCGCGGCATCGACACAGGCAACGACCTGTTGGCCTCGCTCGGCCGCCTGCACCGCGACTTCCAGTTGCTGCTCGAGCGAGACATCGACTACGTCGAGTGCAGCGAGCTCTACCTCGAGCCAGAGCGCCCCGAATCAGTACTCGGCGCCGTGCAAAGCGACGTCTTGCATTTGCGACACCACGCTGGCGGTTCCGAGCGTCGCTCGCTCCTCGACAGCGATCGCAGCTTGGCCGTGCACTCCTGTCACTCGCCACTGCGTGAGCTCGAGGTCCTGCGTGATCAACTGCTCTGGCATCTGCAGGCAGACAGCTCGCTCGAGGCACGTGACATCATCGTCATGTGTCCCGACATCGACGGCTACGCGCCCTTTATCGACGCCGTCTTTGCCGATCGAGCAGAGGCTCGCGAGCACCTTCCTTTCCAAATCGCCGATCGCACACCGCGCGCGACCTACACCCTCGTCGATGCCTTCTTGCGCATTCTCGATGTCGTGTCCGGACGTCTGCCTGGGCCGACGGTCCTCGACCTGCTCTCCAATGAGCTCGTGCGCCAGCGTTTCGACATTCAAGCCGCCGAGCTGGCGACGATTCAGTCCTGGGTCGCGAACAGTCACATTCGCTGGGGCCATGACGCCCAGCACCGACACGCGGAGGGACAGCCAGAGACAGCTCTGAACACCTGGCGCTTTGGACTGGATCGCTTGCTGCTCGGCTACGCCTCACCCGCCTCGGAGCTCGAACTCTTTGCCGACACCCTCGCTTACGACGAGATGGAAGGCACTGTCACCGATCTTCTCGGCCGCTTCGCAGACTTCTGCGAAAACCTCTTTGCGGTGCGCGAGAGCCTGCAAGAGCCCTGCTCGCTCACGCACTGGCAAGGGCGCCTGGAGCGGGCCTTGCGCTTGCTCCTGGTGAGCAACGACGAGACCTCCGCGCAGCATCAAATGCTTCGTGACAGCTTTGCGGCGCTCAGTGAACAGGCCGCCCACTATGGCTTTGACGAGCAGCTATCCCTCGCCGGAGTCAGTGCGCTCGTGAAAGAGCACCTGGATGACATTGCCTCGCGTTCGAATTTCCTCTCGGGCGGGGTGACCTTTTGCCAGCTGGTGCCCATGCGCAGCATCCCGCATCGGGTGGTGTGCCTGATCGGAATGAACGATGGCGCCTTCCCACGTGCGACACAGGCGCTGAGCTTCGATCTCGTCGCAAGCTCGCCTCGACTTGGCGATCGCTCCCCGCGCGATGACGACCGCTATCTGTTCTTGGAAGCCATTCTGGCCGCCCGCGATGCCCTCATCATTACCTACACAGGGCAGAGCAATCAGACCAACCAATCGCTGCCGCCTTCGGTCTTGGTTGGTGAGCTTCTGGATCATGTAGACGCGAGCTTCGTCGGTCCTGGTGAATCCCTAGCTCGCAAGTCCCTGGTCGTAGAACATCCGCTGCAAGCATTTAGCCCGCGCTATTTCGATGGCAGCGACAGCAAGCTCTTCAGCTACTCGGCTCTCTACTGCCAAGAGGCCGAGAGCCTTGTCGCCGGTCCCGCTCCAGGTCTAGAACCGAGCACGGCCCACTTCATCAGTGCCCGCATCGTCAACCCCGAGGACCAGCAACGCCTGGTGCGACTCGATGAGCTCTTGGCTTTCTTCGCCAACCCGGCGCAGTGGTACGTCCACCAACGAGTCGGCATTCGCTTGCGAGCCCAGGAAGATGCCCTCAAGACCCGCGAGCCGATCGAGCTCGACAACCTTGAGCGCTGGGCGGTTGGCGAGCGCCTGCTGCACAGCCTGCTTTCTCTTGGCGATATCGAGGAGGCGCGCGCGGCGCTGAGCGCCGGTGGCTACTTGCCCCTGGGCACGCCCGCGCACATGTATCTGGATGCGGTGCAACCGACGGTCGAAGCCATCGCCAACAAGGCGCGGCAATTTCAAGAAGGCGGACGATTGCCGAGCATCGAAGTCGATCTGCACCTCGGCGATACCCGTCTGGTTGGCCAGCTAGGCTCGCTCTACAGCCGCTGCCGGCAGGAAGTAAGCTACTCGCGCTTGGAGGGCAAGCGGCAGCTACAGGCCTGGATTCAGCATCTGGTGCTGTGTCATCAGACGCCACCCGACTACCCGCGCGAGACCGTGTGCATCGGTCGTAGCAATGA
Organism: Kofleriaceae bacterium; assembly: GCA_024642805.1. Classification (GTDB taxonomy): domain Bacteria; phylum Myxococcota_A; class Polyangia; order Haliangiales; family Haliangiaceae; genus NORP324. Next base: position 5,863 of record JAHEAK010000008.1, read on the forward strand.
CACGGCGGTCGCTCAGCGCTTTCGGCCCGTGGCTGACGCTGGGCCTGTGCTGCGCGATCTTCTGCAGGTCTACTTGCTCGGCCAGCAGGTGCCGCTGCCGATCTTTGCCCGCAGCTCGCACGCCTTTGCCAACCACTGGCTCAAGGCACTCGCCAAAGATCCCGAGTCGAGCGACGAGCCCTCCTTGGCAGCGGCCCGCAATCAATTCGAGGGCACCGGTTCGACCAAGGGTCCCCGTCCCGAAAGAGACGAGCCCTACGTCAAGTTGCTCTTTGCCGGCAGCGATGCTCTGGCACCCAACTATCGACTGGTCGCTGAGGTTGACGAAGCCCCCGACTTCAAGAGCATCGCCATGAAGGTGTTCGCGCCACTCATCGATCACCGAGGGCCGGTATGAAAGCTCTCGATCCCATCGGCGTGTCTCTGCGCGGCACCAACCTCATCGAGGCCAGCGCTGGCACTGGCAAGACCTACGCCATCACAACCTTGTACCTGCGCGCCCTGCTCGAGAGTGACTTGCGCGTCGAGAATCTCCTGGTGGTCACCTATACCCGCGCCGCCACCTCTGAGCTGCGCGATCGCATTCGCATGCGCGTCGCAGAAGCGTTGCGCGCCTTGCAGGCTGGCCGCAGTGACGACCTGACCTTGCAAGCCCTTCTCGAAAAGCGCAAGCAAGCCGAGGATCATGAGCTCGACGAAAAGCGCCTGGCGCTGGCGTTGCGCTCCTTTGATCAGGCCAGCATTTTTACCATTCACAGTTTTTGTCAACGCTGCCTCACCGACAGCGCCTTTGAGAGCGGCGCCGACTTCGACAGCGAATTCGAGAGCGACGATCAGGCCCTCATCGATGAAATCACTGACGACTTTTGGTCCAAGGAGATGTATGCCATCGAGCCGGGTGTGTTCTGGCATCTACAGGCATCTGGCTTTCGACTTGCCGATGCCAGACAGCTGTGTCGACGCGCGGTGTCGGATCCGGATCTCGTCATCCTGCCGGTTCGCCAAGCAAGCCACATCGACGACCTGAGCGCCTTCCAAGCCAGCTATGAGCAGATGCGTAGCTCCTGGCGCGAGCAGCGGGCCGATATCGTCGCGCTCTTGCAGGCACGTAGGAACGACCTGAACCAGACCACCTTCAAGCAGGATCAGCTCGACGCCTATCTTCTGGCGTGCGAATCCTTCGTGGCGCCCTCGGTGGCTCGACCCTTGCCCTCTGGACACGCGCTTGCTCGACTGGGCACACGGTCCATCAGCGCCAAGCTAAAGAAGAACAAGCGGCCGCTCGAGCACGCCTTCTTCGAGCTCGTGGACCAGTTCGCCGAACAATCGCAGGCACACGCCCCCTATTTCGAACAGCAGGCACTGGCGCTCAAGCTGGCACTGGTGGACTACGCGCGCTCGGAGAGTAGGCGCCGCAAGGGCGAAAGGCGCGTGCTCTCCTTCGCTGACCTTCTCATCCGACTGCGCGCCGCTCTGCGAAGTGCCAGTGGCTCGCGTCTGGCCGAGCGCATCGCGCGCAGCTTCCCTGTGGCCCTCATCGACGAGTTCCAGGACACCGACCCCGTCCAGTACGAGGTGTTTCGGCGCATCTATCACGGCGATGGCGACGCGCGCCGGGCACTCTTCCTCATCGGAGATCCCAAGCAGGCGATCTATGGCTTTCGCGGTGCCGACCTCTTTACGTATTTTGATGCGCGCAACGACGCCGGCGAGCGCGTGCACACACTTGCTGTCAACTACCGCTCGAGCCCGGCCATGATCGCTGCGATCAACACGACATTCTCGGCAGTCAAAGATAGTTTCTTGTACGAGGAGCTGCAGTTCCTTCCGGTGGCGCCCGCGCCCACGGCCCGCAATCTCTTGATCGATGAAGAGACTGGCTCGCGTGCCCTCGAAATCCTCTTCCTCGACACCCCGCCCACCGCGCGCTCAGCCTCGCAAGTCCAGCAGCAGTGCACCGAGCGCAGCGCCAGTGAGATTGCCCGTTTGCTGTGCGGGAAGGCCAGCCTCGATGGACGCGCGATCCTGCCAGGCGACATCGCTGTGCTCGTGCGCGAGAATCGCCAGGCGCGGGCCATGCAGGACGCCCTGCGCGTGCATGGGATTCCCTCGGTTCTCGAGAGCACCGATAGCGTCTTCATGAGCGACGAGGCGACCGAGCTAGAACGCGTGCTCACGGCCATGATCGAGCCGCGCAATCGCAACGCCGTGAAAGCCGCACTCGCCACCACCTTGCTCGGCTGTAGTGGCAACGACGTGCACGCGCTGCAGCAGGACGAGGCCGCCTGGGACCGGCTCTTGGCGCAGTTTCACGGCTACCACCAAAGCTGGATAACACGTGGCTTCATCCAGGCTTTCTCGCACATGCTGGCCGAGCAGGGGGTTGGCGCACGCCTCCTGCGCCGCGCCGACGGTCAGCGGAAGATGACCAATCTCTCACAACTCGGCGAGCTCTTGCAGGAGCGAGCCCTGCTTGGAGGAAGTGGCCCACAGGTCCTGGTCAACTGGCTGCACGCCATGCGCACCGATGCTGACGCGCGCCTCGCGTTTGGCGAGTCGGGCCAGCTTCGCCTGGAGTCCGATGATGCCGCGGTCAAGATCGTCACCATACACAAGAGCAAGGGCCTCGAGTACAACATCGTTTTCTGCCCCTTTGTGTGGAACGGCAAGCTGCAGCGCGGCATGGACAAGAAGTGGGTGCGCTTCCACGATCTGGAAGATGACCACGCCATCAAACTCGACATCGGCAGCGAGGACTTGGCAAGCCACCAGGAGCAGAGCGCCCGTGAAGCCCTGGCGGAAGACTTGCGCCTGCTCTATGTCGCTCTGACTCGCGCACGGCATCGCAGCTCGATCGTGTGTGGTGCGATCAAGAGTGTTGGCTCATCGGGCCTTGCCTATCTCCTGCTGCGAGACGATGCCTTGGTGACCAGTCCATCCAATCTGCGCGCGTTTGCCGAAGGCATCGAGTCACTCGATGAGCAGGCTCTGTACGAGCTGTTGCGGACTCGCTTTGCAGCCCACGCGGAGCTAGTCAATCTGCGAGTTCTACCGGCGGCCTCTGAGCTGCGCTACGCGCCGACGGCCAAGCAGGGAGCCCGACTGCAAGCGCGACCAAGCTCGCGACTCCAGGGCCGTCATTGGCGCAGCGCCAGCTTCTCCAGCCTGGCTCGTGGCGCCGACACTGAGCGCGATCACGATGCCGGTGCCCTGGAAAGCCTACCAGCGGCGAGCCTGGAGACGGCGGCTCCAGCCATCGTCTTGGCCGACTTTCCGCGCGGCGCACACCCCGGGCAGATGTTGCACCATGTGTTCGAGCACCTCGATTTCTACCAGGCCAAGCCCGCGCTGATCGACGAGCAAGTGCGAGCGAGCCTGGCCGCTTTCGGCTTCGACGCCAAGCGCCACGCCGATACCCTGTGCCAGGCCTTCTCGAAGATCCTGCGCGCGCCGCTCGATGCCTCGGGTTTGCGATTGGCGGATGTGCCCAGCTCGCAACGACTCGACGAGCTCGAGTTTCAGTTTCCGGTTTGCGAGGGCGGCAGCGGCTTTAGCGCGGGCGTACTGGCCAAGCTCCTCGAAGCCAGAACGCAGCCCCCATGGCCAGCCAGCTACCTAGCCTCGGTCCGCAGCCTGCCCTTCGCGCCGCTGCGGGGATTTCTCAAGGGCTTTGTCGACTTGATCTTCGTGCACAATGAGCGCTGGTACATCGTGGACTACAAATCCAATTTCCTGGGCCCACAGCGGACCGACTACGCGCAGTCCGCCATGGCGCAGTCGATGGCCGAGCACCACTACTACTTGCAGTATCACCTTTATCTAGCCGCTCTGGACCGCTACCTGCGCTTGCGCCTTCCCGACTATGACTACGAGACCCACATCGGCGGTGTCTTCTACCTCTACTTGCGAGGAATGGATGTCGGGACGTCGGACTTCCCTGGTGTCTTCTTCGATCGCCCTTTAGCCCATGAGGTTGCCCAGCTGCAAGCAGCCTTGGGTATCGACGAGGAGGGCGCGCGATGCTGACGCCAAGCCTGGAGGAGCTGCGCGGCAGGAGCCTTTTGCGCGCCATCGACTACCACTTCGCCAAAGACATGTGCCGTCTTGTCAAAGAGAGCTCGGCGGAGGTTGCAGCTGCTGCGGCCATGGTCAGTGCGCGCCTCGGTGAGGGACACGTGTGCCTGGACTTGAGCTCTTTGGCTGGTCAATCTGTGCAGCTGCAGGACAGCGTGGTCCGACAGTTTCCGAGCCTCCCGGCCTGGCGCGAGACCATGATGCGGAGCGAGCTGGTTTCCGATGGCAGCCTGCACACGCCCTTGATTCTCGACCAGCAGGATCGCCTCTACCTGCGCCGCTACTGGATTCACGAGCAGTTCCTTGCTCGGGCAATTCTCGAGCGCTGCCAGGGGGTCGAGAGCGACGCCGAAGAGGGCAGCCTGCAAGCCTCGCTCGAACGTCTCTTCGGCCAGGGCACGCTCGCCGATGATGACCAGCGCATGGCGGCGCTCATGGCCGCACGCCGTCAGTTCTCCGTGGTTTCGGGTGGCCCCGGCACCGGCAAGACCTTCACCGTCGTGAAGATTCTCGCCCTGCTCATCGAGCAAGCCTTTGCCGAAGGCAGTGATCCGCCGCGCATGCAACTGATGGCACCGACGGGCAAGGCGGCGGCGCGTCTGGTGGAGTCGATCAAGCGCGCCAAGCAAGAGCTCGACTGTGAGCCCGAGGTCAAAGAGGCCATTGTGGAAGAGGCCTCGACGATTCATCGAGCCCTGGGCGCCTCTGGTCATGGTACCCGCTACCGCTACCATCAGAACAATCCCTTGGTGACGGACCTGGTGCTCGTCGACGAGGCCTCGATGGTCAACGTGAGTCTGATGTCGCGTCTTTTGGCGGCCGTGCCAGAGGGCGCACGGGTCATCCTGCTGGGCGATCGCGACCAGTTGGCCTCGGTGGAGGCCGGCGCCGTGCTCGCAGACATTTGCGAAGGCGGGCGCCACATGCCGCGCTCAAAGGCACTGGCCCGCGAGATCGAGGACATCACGGGCGAGAGCATCGAGCTGGCCGCCGATGCGCCGACCAGCACGGGCATTTGGGATTGCGTTACACACTTGTCGCGAAGCTATCGCTACAAGTCGGGAAGCGGTATCGAGAAACTGGCTCTGGCGATTCACGCCGGCGACGCCGAGGCGGCCATCGAGGTGCTGCGCGATCCAGGCGTTGCCGATGTCAGGCTAGCGTCTCCCTTGCCCCGGCAAGGAATTGGTGCCGAGCTCTTGAAGCAGAGTGTGCGCGGCTATCACGATGCACAGGCGGCGCAGGAGCCAGCTCAGGCGCATGCGGCTCTCGAGCAGTTTCGGGTGCTATGCGCGCATCACGAGGGAGCGGCCTCTGTGTCCCTCATCAATACCGAGCTGGCCCGGCACTATCGAAACAACAACCTTGCAAAGGGCCTCGCCCAGGCTCATGGCCTCGATCCAAAACACACCAGCGGCGTGCTCGCCGAGCACTATCACTTGCAGCCGATCATCATTGGCGTCAACGACTACGAGCTCGGGCTCTTCAATGGTGACTTGGGCGTCTTGATGAACTCGCCCTCCGGTTTGCGTGCCTACTTCGCAGGCGAAGGCGGCCGGATGCGTGACATCTCGCCATCGCGTCTACCGGCGCATCAGCCTGTGTATGCCATGAGCATTCACAAGAGCCAGGGTTCGGAGTTCAATGACATCGCCGTCGTTCTGCCTCGCGAGCTCTCGCCCGTCCTCACCCGTGAGCTCATCTACACGGCCGTGACCCGTGCCAAGCGGAGCCTGACGATTTACGCCAGCGAGTCGGTCCTAGGCCATTGCATCGCGCAGCGCACCGAGCGCAGCACCGGTCTTCAAGAGCTGCTGTGGGGAGAGCTCGCGCCGGCCACGACCGATGCGCCACAGGCCAGCCTCGAGGAAGCGCCACCGCCGACGCCGGTGCTCGCCCCAACGCAGGTCCGTGTTGTGGTGCAAGCGCACGAAGACCAAGCGCTCGAAGACCAAGCACCGGCAGAGCAAGCGCACACCGAGCAAGCACCGGCAGAGCAAGCGCACACCGAGCAAGCACCGGCAGAGCAAGCGCACACCGAGCAAGCAAGCGAGGAGCGAGCTGCCCAGGCGGCGCACATCGAGCAGCCCGGGTCCGTCGAGGAGGCGATCCAGCCACAACTACTGCCCATGCCGCCGAGCACGGCGACGAACACGCGCGCGCCTGCCGGCTCTCGGCCCCGGAGCAGCAAGAAGCGCCCCGCGACTCGCCAATTGGCTCTCGATCTCGATGGCCTGGTGGCGCAGCCCAAGCCGGCCAAGCCAGAGCGTCAGCGGGCCAGCCTGCGCCGTGCCGTGCTCCCTAGTAGCACCGCTTCCTGCTGTGGACACAAGAGTGCCGCGCTGCTGCGCTGCCCTCGCTGCGCGCACATTTGGGTCGAGTGCTGCACCTGCCAGGCATAGGGCTGTGACCTTTCCGGTCGCTACTTGCCTGTGACCAGGCTATCGACCTGTTGCGCCGACAAGACCAGATCGATAGCAATGGTGTTGCCGATCTGTTCGATGTGAAGTGTCTGCTCGGAGAAGCCCGCCATCGGCGCCTGGCTCTTGAGCATGTTCACGCCCATGTCGAGCAGGGTCTTGGTGGCTTTGGCTTCCGACTCATCCTTGAACACCATCCCCATGACCGCGTCGATGCCACTCCAGGCATTGACGCTAAAGTGAAAGCCCTGCGGTAGCGTGGTGCCGCCGCCAAACATGGCCGTCATGCTCGCGGGAATGACACCGCCGCCCCACAGTGCGGCGTGGCCATCGGTCTTGCGCAGAAAGGTCATTAGCGATTCTTGATCGATGACGCGCCCGGCGGCGAAGGCAGCCTGCATCTTGCTGGCCGTCATCGACTCTGCCACCAGGAGGGTGTTGTCGCTTGGCCAAAAGACGTTGTAGGTCTGGCCGTCGAGAAGGTAGCTCTCCGCCTGCACACTGCCACCCGCTTTGGTCACGCAGTCCTCGACCTGCGAACGACCAACGTTAAGGGTCAGGGCGATGATCATGTCGGAGTCGTTCTGCGGATTCGGACCCAGGGCAAGGGTGGCGGAGTCGAGCTCGCGCACGGGATCGAGGCCACAGGTGTCTTGAATGAAGCGTATCTCGCTGTCGAACTTGCCTAGGATGAGGTCTCGGTGCTGTAAGAAGATGTCGCTCGACTCGATCTGCGTCCACGACATGTGAAAGATCATCGAGCGATCTGCGGGCAAGATCTCAAGGATGGGCCTCGGGCTGAGCGTCCGCTGGCGCGTGTGCACGACCGCGGAGGGTGTTGGGGGAGACTCGCTAGCGGGCTCGATGGACGCTGCGATCGCCACGGGCTCTTCGGGCGCTTGACTTGCTGTCTTGGCAGGCCCGCCGCAGGCCACAAGTGAGAGGATGCCTACCCTGGCCAACGAGAGCGCTTTCATCGACATTCCTCATAGGTAGCACGAAAGAGCCGCGCGAGCCCATCTGGCACGCGCGGCCTCCCCAGGCCATCACTTAGAAAATGAAGGGATAGCTGAAGCGAAACGATTGGCTCAGCTCGGGGAACTTCAGCTCGCGCACATAGCCTTCGATGCAGGACTGAAACTCGGGGCTGCCCTCGCTGAGAGCAAAGCTCGTGATGGCGCCCTTGGCCGACAAGACCAGGTGCACGGTCGCGACGCCGCTGAACTGGTATTTGTCGAAGCACGACTCGACCCGCCCGTGAATGCTCTTGAGCGGACTCATCAGCTCGCTGCGAGTCGGGCGATAGGGTCGATAGACGTCGGCAGCAGGCTGCTCACTGGCGCGAACACTTGCGAAAGCCTGACAGCAGGCATCCGACGAGTCGATGAGACAAGCAACTTCATCGCAGCTATCGACCTCTTCGACGGCTTTCCTACTGACACGCGCCGCGGCCTCACGGACGCGAAGCGAGGGCGTCGTCGTCACGTGCAGCTCAGGGGGCGCAAGCACACTGCCAGGTGCCGAGCTCGTCTGATACAGAGTAGGCTCGGCCGGAAACACCGTAGCGCTCGGTGCTTCGACCGGTGCTTCCAGATGCGAAGAATCCAGCTGCAGCTGCAAGGGTAGCGTTGGGCTCTTCGCCTCCTCGTCGGAGAAGAGCTTCATTGCCAGCGCCGAGGTACTCAGGCCAAGCAGCACCATCATCGTCAGCGCAATCGCCTTCCACGAATCCTGACGAGATGTCGCTTGTGGCTGCAAAATGAAGTTGGGAGTCATCGACACGCCGCCGAGCTCGAGTGGCAGTTCTGGTGCGGAGCGCTCGCGCTCCATCTGATAGGAGCGTGCGAGCTTGCGAATATCGTGCATAGCCGAGGACAAGCCTGGCTCTGCTTCGACGGGTTCTTGAGGGTGCGTGTTGCTGTGGTCCATAGGGGCCGCCTTCTGTGATTGCAGGGGCAGTTTCATGCTGCCACGTGATCGGTCCATGTCCACTGCTGTCGCAAGTGGCGTACCAGTGGCCTTCGACACGCAACCCTCGAATCTCTCGACACACCTACATCGTGGCGTAGCGAGCCGTTCACATGCGCGTTGGACGCGCCGGTCATAGCCCTCGGCGGCGCTCCTAGATGCGCGATGATTTTGGTGAATTTCTGGTCGCCATGGCCGTCAAAGCACGGCCGTCAAAGCGTCGCGGGCAGGCGGTACAAACCCTCGCCGTCGCGCACCATCGCTCCTACGCTGAGCACCGCATCCAGGTTCAAGGGACCATAGAGATGCGGAAAGCGCTGACCGTCTGCCAGCTCGTAGCGCAGCTCGGCAAGAAAGCGCGCCGGATCGAGCTCGATCACCAAGAGCGCTGGCAGCCGTGCGTAGAAACGCGCCGCGGTTGCTTCGACCTGCTCGCGAGTGGACAAATGGATGAAGCCCTCTTGGTCGAGGCTAGGGGGTGCATAGCTCGCAGCAGGATCGAGCGCGGACCACAGCTCAGGCTCGACCAGGTGAAAGAGTGAGACGTGCACGGCGTGAGCATAGCGCGCGCAGCGTGCTCGAACGGCGCTTTTGCGCGCTGGCAGAGACCGGTGGCAGAGACCGGCGTATTGGCAGCAAAAGGCGGAAAGATTCCGGCCTCCGTGCCTCCAAGCGTCGACAGAGCCCCTTGCCTCGGTCTATAGATGGGCTGGAGCAAAGGAGCCCAGATGCTTGCAGACGCCATCGTTCTCGTAGCCGGAATGAGCACGCGAATTCGCTCGCTCACCGGCGGCCTTCCCAAGAGCTTTCTCAAGGTGGGCGATGAAACCCTCATCGGTCGCACCGAGCGCCTCCTGCGCGCTGCTGGCGTCGACTCGGTCACCCTAGTGACCGGCTTTGAGGCCGAAGTCTTCGAAGAGGCATTTCCGCACTGCAACTTCGTCCACAACCCTGACTTCGCCACGACCAACACCTCGGTCTCGCTGTCTCTTGCGCTCAACGCGCGCAAGGGCGCCGAAGATCGCCCGGTCATGGTGGTCAACGGCGATGTCTACTACGCCGAGGGCATCCTCGAAGAGATGCTGGCCCGACGCGAGCACACGCTTGCTGCGGTCAAGCGCCACGACCTGTGCGAAGAGGAGGTCAAGGTCTTCGTCGAGGGCGATCGCATCACGCGCATCGGCAAGCACCTCGAGGACAGCAAGGCCTACGGCGAGGCCTTTGGCATCTACTTGTTCAATCCTCGTTTCCAGCGCTACCTGCGCCAGGAGCTCAACGTCATGGGCAACCGCAAGATCTTCTATGAAGAGGCCATGGACCGTCTGCTCGGAGGCGGTCACGACCTTCGCCTGCACGACGTGGGTGAGGCCATCGTGCAAGAAATCGATTTCGTCGAAGACTACGAGAGCCTCACCGCTCGCGTGTAGGCAGCAGCAAGATTTTGGCTGGCAGTTACACAGAGCGGCTGAGCAAGCTCCACACCAAGACGAGCGAGAACTGGTGGCCCTTTTCCTTTGGCTATCCGCTGGCCCGACGCTTCGTGGCGATCGTCGGCGACATTCGCTGGATCACGCCCAACGGCCTCACCGGGGTGAGCACCCTGTGTTTGATGCTCGGTGCCGTCCTGCTCATGCTGCGCGATGCCCGCGCCGATTGGGCCGCCCTGGCCATCTTGCAAGTGCACGTGGTCCTCGATTGCGCCGACGGCACTCTCGCGCGCTACCGGGGTGAGTCGACGGCCCTGGGTGCCTTTCTCGACAAGGCGGGCGACCAGGCCGGCTTCCTTTTGCTGGGCGCATCGGCCGGCTACCGCGCCTTCTATGAAGACGGCATCGGCAGCGGCCAACCCTGGATCGTGGTGGCGGGGGCCGTGGGTGCCGGCTGCTACGTGGCGGTCTGTTACATCTACTGGGTCGCCGCCTACTTCGAGCTCGAGGCGCGCAGCGACAAAACCGAGCGCAGCGTGGTGCCCGGCAAAGAGGAACACGCGTCGGAACAGCAAGGTCTCTTCCACCGCCTCAGCCAGCTGGTCCTTGGCCAGTGGCGCATCGTGCACTTCAATGCTCCCGACTTTCCCATGTGGGTACCCGTGCTGATCATCGTCGGTTATCCCGACATCGGTGCGCTGGCCATTCTCGTCACCCAGGGCGCCACTCTCGCGCGCAAAATCATCGAGCGTGGCATGGCGATGGCCGCCCTCGATCGAGCCAAGACGCAGCGAGCCGAGGCTGAGCCAGAGCAGGCCGAGCCAGCGCAGGCGCACGGAGAGCAGGCATAGCATGGCTCTGGCGCAACGCATCGAGGCCCTAAAGGGCGGCCTTCGCATCAGCAACAAAGGCAACAACCAGGACTTCTGGGGCATCAGCTGGGGGCGCCCAAGCGCTTTTGTCCTGCTCATTGTCTTGGCCGACCTGCGCGCCATCACACCCAATCTCCTGACCCATTGCTCCAACGCTCTCTTCCTCGCCGGCTCTCTGCTCATCTTGCCGAGCTTTGGCAGCCACTGGCTCTTGGCCGCCATCCTGCTCAATCTCAGCCTCAGCTTCGACTGCGCCGACGGTCAGCTGGCCCGCTATCGCAAGGCGGGTAGCGAGCTTGGCTCGTACTACGACAAGGTAAGCGACGCTCTCTCGCTGGTGCTGCTCTTTAGCGTGCTGGGCTGGGTAGTGACCGAGCAAAGTGGCGAGCTGAAGTACTTCCTCTTCGCCACCCTGGCCTTCAGTGGACAACTGGTCAGTGGTTACGCCAAATGGGTCTGCATGACGGCGCTGCACCGACGAGGGCACGCGCCCATCATCGAGGAGGATCCGGTCATTCCGCTGTGGCAGTACCCGCCTCGCATCGCCCTTAAGGTCTTCCGCTTCGCCGAGCCGGATCTCTTGTTCTGGGTGGGTCTCGGCCTGCTCTTCGACAAGCTCGATTGGGTGCTCTGGCTGGCCGTGCTCACCCAACCGCCAGTCGCGCTGGCCGCGCTTGTCTATCGCACGATGCAAGTGGCCAAGAGTGACACTCGCTTCCGCAGCGAGCAGGCCAAGCAGAGCGACTAGAGCGCTCGAATCGTGAGCAGGTATTCGCCTGCCAGCTCGATGCCGCCACTCACGTAGGTATCGACGACCAGGTAGTTATCGCCGGCCGCGAGATCTACGTCGAGACTGCGATCGTCTCGTGCCGTACACGCCGAGGCATCGACCGCACCGGCCAGCACATGCAGGTCGACATCGACGTCGCCGCGATCCGCGATGTTGATCCGAACCCGCGTGGCTTGCTCGCTGTGAAGCAGGTACCAGACCTCGGCGCCGCCCTCGTTGGCTGGGCTGCAGGCGTAGACCTGATTGTGCCGCTCCGTGCTCACGCTCGTGTCGGCCGAGTGTGTAAAGGGCAGCGCTGCGAGATCGACCTGGATGGGCTCGGCCTTGCTGCCCTGCCCCAACCAGCCTGGCGCCTCCGTGTCGAACTCGGCCTGGCTGGAATCGAGGATTCGTCGCACGCGATCGATGGCCTCGATGGTGATGCGATTGCGGGTGTTGTAGCCGGCCTGCAGACCCTGACTGCTGAAGTCACAACCGCCACCACTCCCACGTGGGTGCAGGCCGTCGCCACCGAGTCCAAAGCCGGGCAAGAGGGCTGCTTCCCGATGAAAGTCGACCAGAGGAATCTGTCGTGCCTCGGCAAGCGCGCGCACCATGTCGTTGTAGAAGGGCACGCGTACATCGTTGGCATTGTAATCGCGGGGCGGAATACTGCTGAGCACCGGCACAACACCTGCGGCGATGAGAGTGTCGACGATGCCCAGAAGGTTGCTGCCGAAGGTATCGAGATTGCCGCCCTCGGCGTCGTTGGTGCCGTACATGACGACGGCGATGCTGGCATTGCCGGCCTCGATTTCACGCTCGAGCGGGGAGGGAGTGCCTGCCAAGACCATCCCAGAGCTCCAGCCGACGCCGGCGGCGATGCTCTCGCGCTCAAACGAAGCTGGGGAGCCCGAGGCAAAGAGCGCAACGGTCTGGTCGATGTCGCCGTTGATACTGTCGGGCTGATTGGCGAAGCAATACATGAATTGATTGCTTACGGTGATCGAGTCGCCGACCTTGGCAAAGACTGCCGGATCGCGCGAAGCGCCTGCCATGCTGCGAATTCGCTCAGCAACGAAGGGGGTAATGGGACTCTGCGTTCGATCGCTTGGGTAGCGCGCGGCATGCCCGACGCTATCAGGACCGGCATCGTCGCCGAGCGCGCCATCGCGCTCCGGGTTGATGCCTGCGTCGACCCCCGCGGTTGGCAAGTCCATTGTGCAGGCAGCAGACGCGAGAACAAGCGCAAGTAGTGCGGGTGACCATGAGGCAAACACGAGAGCCGCACTTTAGGAAGAGCACCGGGCGATGACAAGCAGAGAAGCGCTAGGCAAGGAGCTAGCAGTGCGACCTTTGGTTTGCAGCGCACGCTCTAGTTTGCAGCAACACCCTAGTTTGCAGCGCACGCTCTAGTTGGCAGCACAGTGCGCGAGGAGTTGGGTATTTGGAGGCGCAGCGTTGTCACCACGCTCGACGAGGAGCTTGAAACCGGTGTCGTTGCATGCGTCGTCGTTCTCGAAATAGAAGCAGGGTGGGTTGTTGTGATCACTATCGCATCGGGGCAAGAGCGTCTCTTGCTGGCCATCTTGACGATAGTGGAGAACATCGGCCACGGTGCACACGGGCTCACCGTCCACCAGCTGCAAGTCGCCCCGCAGACACGGGGGACCGAGCACGCGACCAAGATCATCGGCGATCAGAGTGAGCGCAGCTCTCAAGTCTTCGTTGCAAATCGTCGTCGATGTGTTGCGATCGGGAAAGGCGTTCAAGAAGGACAGGAGGCGCACGCCAGGTGTGGCCTCACCTGCGCTACTCGAACACGCCGGCTCGAGAATTGGCTTGCCATTCTTGCTGGCGACAGTCACGTCACTGCTGTCGCCGAAGATGCCTGCCACATAGACGTCACGCGGGTCCTCCTTGAGTGAGCGCAAGAAGCTGACGTATTCACCGACATCGTGCATGAAGGGGGACGCGGTGCGCGGCACGCAGTTCTGCCGTGGTCCGAGGGCACGGGGGGTGTCTGGCTCGCACTGTACGCCGAATTCGAAACATCGGTGCGAGGATAGAAAGCCAAGCTCACTGTCGAGAGTGTTTTGCGCGGCGGAGCTGTCGAACATGCGCACGTCCTCGGTAGAGCAATCGTCCTCGTCGGTGATGATGACGACAGCCAACAAAGCCTGCGCGCGCAGGAAGCCCTGGTTGACGGCGTTGGAGCCATTGAGGGCGCGGCGCATGGCCTCTAGCGGCTGCTCGAAGCCACAACCCGTGTCGCCCAAGCGAGCGATGCACGAGAAGACCTCGCTCAAGTCCCCGTTGTAGTTCCTGCTGCGTGTGCCGTCCTCGGCGAGCACATCGCGGATCCACGACTCGCTCGGCACCGAGCAAGAGCCGCGCGCGCTGCTCTGCAAGACCCCATTGTCACCACTGCCAGTGCAGCCCTCGATGCCATAGGGCCCGGCGCCGAGATCCGTAGAAACCACACCTATGTGCACGTTTGGCAAGCCTCCTTCGATGGAACTGAGCACCTCGACGAAGCGATCGAAGTTGGCAGCCAGCGAGTCTTGCTCTTCGCCCATCGAGGCTGAGTTGTCGATGACGAAGAGAATATCGAGATCGCGATTGATTTCCACGTCAAAGACTTCCGGTTGTTCGCGGCTTTGTTGCAGGTCGACCGCGGCAACCTCGCGCTCAGGACAGCCAGCCAAGGCGCAAGCCAGAGCCGGGGCCAGGAGAGAAGCCAAGACAGAACTCAGAACTACTCGTATCGGCGGAGGAGTTGAAGGGTGCATACCGACTCTGTGGCCCGCGCCCGAGAAATCTGTGAAGAAATTTCCGTGGCGTGTCGCGACGCCCGTCCACGACCACCATCGCGCCACGCAGGGCTACACGCTCTGGGCTAGCGAATCGATCGATAGACGGCCGCCGCGAGAGCACGCGCCCGTGGCGAGCGGATGTGATGCGACATGAGATTGGGGACGTAGCCGATGGCAAGGCCACGATCCGGATCGCACCAACCCAGTGCACCGCCCGCGCCTGGATGGCCGAAGCCCGCGCTCGTCGGTGCAAAGATGCCGTTGATCTCCTTGATGAATCCCTGGCTCCAGCCCTGCCCCTTGCGCAGGACACGATCGCGCTCGCTCCAGCTTTGCCGTGGGCGCAAGGCTTCGATGGCGGATTTGCTAACCACGCGCACGCCATCAAGCGTCCCGCCACCAGCGAGCGCGGCGTACACACGCGCCAACCCACGCGCGTTGGCGACGGCGTTTGCCCAGGGTAGTTCCATGGCATGCACGCGCCTGCTGTTGAAGTTGTGAATCCCTCGCGGCCCAAGCTCCTTGGGTTTCTCGAAGGCCTTGGCACTGTCTCTGCCCAGAAGAACCTGGCGATACACCCGCCCCGTCATTCCTTTGCCAACCAGGAGGGTTGGAAGGACCCGCGTGAGCAGAGTGCGAGCGCCAATCGAGTGAATGGGTGACACGCGCTCTTCGTGCTCGGCCGCAAGACCTAGATGGACGTCGGCCGACAAGGGCACGGCGAGCTCGCGGGCAAGGAAGCTGCCGAGGCGCTCGCCAGCGATGCGGTGAAAGAGCTCGCCCGCATAGATGCCGAAGGTCACGCCGTGATAGCCCTGATCGGTATCGGGTTGCCAATAGGGCCGCTGCTCGGCGGCCAGCTTGGCCACGTAGTCTGGCCGTTGCTCAAGATCGTCGAGGCCAAAGGCTTTGTCGATGGCGATGAGGCCAGCGCGGTGATTCAGAAGTGTTCTTATCGTAACATCTGCCTTGCCAGCGGCGGCAAACTCTGGCCAGTAGTGGGCGACCGGCTGCTCGTAGTCGAAGGCACCTCGATCGGCCAGCATCAGGAAGCACAGAGCGACCATGCCCTTGGTAGTCGAAAACGCGGTGGTCATCGTGTCTGCTTGCCAGGCGATGCTGCGAGCACGGTCCTGATGCCCGCCCCACAGATCGACGACCTTGGTGCCCTGATGCCAGACGCACACGCTCGCGCCCAGCTCCTGGCCTCGCTGCAAACTCGCCGACAAGAGCTCGCGGACCTCGGCGAAGGCGGGTTCGCAGTGGCCTTCCAATGGCAGCCTGATTTCCGACACAGCCAAAGCCTAACGCGAAGTGCTCTGGCAAGCGCGCAGCAGGGGCTGGCTCGACCAGCGCAGAGCAGAGTATTCCGCCATATCCGGCTTTTAGCGCCACGTCTCGCCTTTTGGCGGGGCACGTATTGGCCACGCGCCTCGCTTGGATTAGCGTGGAGGCGTGAGCGTACGAGTCGAACGAGTGGGACCGGTAAGCACCATCATTCTCGATCGCGTCGAGCGGAAGAATGCGGTAGACCGCCCGACCGCCGAGGCCCTGGCCCGCGCCTTCGTCGACTTCGAGGCGGATGCCGATGCCAAGGTCGCGGTGCTGTGGGGCGCCAATGACGACTTCTGTGCCGGCGCGGATCTCAAAGCGCTTGCCGAGGGCAAGGGCAATCGTGTCGAAGCCGTCGGCGACGGACCGATGGGACCAAGTCGCATGCGCCTGAGCAAGCCGGTGATCGCCGCGATCGAAGGCTTCGCGGTGGCAGGCGGTCTGGAGCTGGCCTTGTGGTGCGACCTGCGCGTCATTAGCGAAGCTGCCACGCTGGGAGTCTTCTGCAGGCGCTTCGGTGTGCCTCTCATCGATGGCGGCACCGTTCGCCTACCACGCATCGTCGGCATGGGACGAGCCCTCGATCTCATACTGACGGGCCGCCCCGTGCTTGCCGACGAGGCACTGGCCATTGGCTTGGCGACACGCGTGGTGCCAGCTGGGCAAGCTCGCCAGGCCGCCGAGACACTGGCCAATCAGATCGCAGCCTTTCCCGCCGCCGCCATGCTCGGCGATCGCAAGAGTGCCTATGAGCAGTGGGACTTGAGCGAGCACGACGCCATAGCCAACGAGCTGTCTTGCGGTCGGACTGCGCTGCAAGAAGCCAGCGAAGGCGCGGCGAGGTTTCGCGACGGAGCGGGCAGACACGGTACCTTCGAATAGCTACATTCGGCGCATGCAAGCCCGACATCGCTGGATTCTGGCCCTTGTGCTGCTGGCCTCGAGCTCGTCCTGTGGCGACAACGAGACCATCAAGATCGAATACGACCGGCAAGTCAGCATTCCCGGCCTCGATGGCAAGGTCTCCGCCTTCTACGATGCACAGGGCGTCTTGAGTCTGCGCTGCGAGAGTGACGCTGACTGTCTGGCTGCCGAGGGTTACTTTCACGCTGCTGACCGCTTCTTTCAGATGGACCTGCGGCGACGCTTTGCCCGAGGACGCCTGAGCGAGTTGGCTGGCCCCGTGGTCATGGACTACGACCACCGCTCACGTAGCTTTATCGCCACCAAAGATGGCGGTCGCATCGAAGAGCAAATGTGGGCAAGCGCCAGCCCCGAAACCAAACTAGCGGTCGAAGCCTATACCCGCGGCGTGAATGCATGGATCGACGATCTGCGGAACGATCGCAATGGCGCCAAGCTCAGCGCCGAATACGACTTCATGATCATAGACAAGAGTGTCATTGCCGACTGGGAGGTTCTCGATTCGATCGCGTGCTTCTTGCCGGTCATCGATCAGCTCACCAACAAGTCTGCCGACGACATCCTGGCTGGCGAGGCCATCGCCAAGCTCGGCCTGGGCATGGGCACTGACCTCTTTGGTGTGATGGTGCCCTCGCCGAGCAGCACGCTGCCCAGCAGCCAGGCACATCAACAATCTGGGCCACGCTCGTCTGTGGATTACGGAAAGTGGCTCGGCGCCCTGCACGAGGCTCGCAGCGCGCTCGGCCCTGAGCGGGTCGTCGACGAGATGGGCTCCAACAACTGGATCGTCTCGCCAGTGAAGGCTGGCGGCAAAGCGCTCTTGGCCAACGATCCACACCTCACGCTCAGCAATCCGGCCATCTGGTACCTGGTGCACATTGATGCCAAGACCAAGGGCAAAGGGCAACTACACATAGCCGGTGCCTCCTTTCCTGGCATTCCCGGCATTCTCTTTGGGCAAAACGCCAACCTGGCCTGGGGTGTGACCACCACCTTCTTCGATCAAAGTGACGTCTACGTAGAGACTCTCAACGAAGCCGGCGACGCAGTGATCTTCAACGGTGCCGAAGTGCCCATCGTCGAAGTCGAGCGCGAGTACAGCGTCCCGAACGGCGCGCCCAGCACGCGAGTCTCGAAATACGTTCCCCATCACGGACCTATTCTGTCGATCGACGCCGCCGCCGGTACCGCCATTTCCTTGCGCTGGACGGCGCAGGACGCAGACACCGACTTCAACTTTTTGTGGAAGATGTGGACGGCGACAACCACTGCCGAGGCCAAGGCCGCGCTGGCCGATGTCACGACGGTCGGGCAGAACTTCGTGATTGCCGACAAGCACGGAGACATTGGCTGGTACCCCTACAATCGCATTCCCTCGCGTCCCTGGCTGAGCGAAACACCACCCTGGAGGCCGCTGCCTGGCGACGGTAGCGCGGAGTGGGGTCCCTACCTCGATTACGAGCAGCTGCCGCAGGCCACCAATCCTCCGGCGGGCTTCCTGGCAACGGCCAACAACGACATGACCGGTGCCCTCTACGACGGCGATCCAAGCAACGATGATCAACAAGCCGTGCAGAGCTTCACGGCCCTCGGCTATCGGCACGAGCGCATCATTCAGTTGCTCGATCGGGCAGAGCCGCTCTCGATTCGCGACATGCAGTCGATGCAACACGACACCAAGTCGCTCATTGGCGAGCGCGTCGTGCCCGTCTTGCTCGGTGATCTCGAGGGCGTCACGCTGAGTGCAAGCGCCAGCAAGGTGCGCGACGCTCTGCAGGCATGGGACTTCTTCTGCCCCACCGGTTTTGACAATAGCGATCCGAGCGCGCCAGAGAAGAGCAGCGAGGCGAGCGTCACGGCTGCGTCGCAAGGCTGCGCCGCCTTCCACGTCTTCTGGGCCCACCTGCGCACCTTGACCTTCTCCGATGAGATGGCCGCGGCCTCGGGCAATTTTCCTCTCAAGCACAGCGCGCTGGCGCTGGCCATCTTGCGACCGGAAGCGCTCTCGCAAAGCTACTGGGACGATGTCGCCACCACCGATGTCGAAGAGGATCGAGGCGCGATCATGACGGCCGCCATCGAAGCCACGGCCCTCGAGCTCGTCGATACCCTCGGCGAGGATGCAGACTCGTGGCGCTGGGGCGCCCTGCACTCGGTGTACTTGCCCGCCGACCTCTTCGATGCCGCGGGTTTCACCGAGTACAGCTACGGGCCTTTCATGCACGATGGCGGGCTGGCAACCGTCGATGTGGCAGCCCCGCGCAACGACCTGCGCGGCGACTACGATCATATTCATGGGGCTTCGATCCGCCTCAATTGCGAAATTGGCGACAAGGGGCCCAGCTGTTTCTACCAGCTGCCTGGCGGGCAACGGCATCATCGAGCGGACGTGTTCTACGACAGCCTCTTGCCCAACTGGCTGGCACACATTCCCTTGCCCCTGCCCTTTTCCGTCAAAGAGATCATCGACCAATCCGTGGACACGATCGAGGTACAATAAGGCATGCGCAGAGTGCTCTTGAGCGTCCTTTTGCTGGTGAGTTGCGGCGGTGCGGCGCCAGCAGGAAGCACGAGCTCGGTACAGGGCACAGCTCCCTCGAAGCAGAGCGCGCCAAGCGGCAGCGAGCTTGGCGCCAGGTCTCCGAAGGCCGGCGACGAGCTGGTTGCCTTCGCCAGCGCGGAAGGCATCGCCAGGCTGTCGAGATCGGCCTACAAGGTTGACTTCTTCACCCTGGCCAATCACTTCGAGAGTCAGCAAAACCTCGGCATGTGCGGGCCAACTACATCGGTCATCGTCCTCAATGCGCTGCGAGCAACACGCGACGATATCGTCAAGCCCCGCGATCCGCGCCTCTTTCCCCAGGAGTTCGCGGGCAATCTGCCAGAAGGCCTTGATCCGGTCTTTCCGCGCTACACCCAGGGCGTGTTCTTCGACGACGAGCGAGTCACCCAGGTCAAGAGCAAGGCCACCTTCGCGGGCCAAGCGGACGCGGAAGGCGCCCGCGACCCTGGCATTCAGCTGCGGCAACTGGGCCGCATGCTCACAAACTTCGGCCTACACGTAGAGCTGCGCATCGCGGAGGATTCGCTGACAAACGAGACGATTCGCCAGGAAATGCGCGACAACCTGGCCAGCCCCAATGACTACGTCGTCATCAACTACCAGCGCAAGGTGCTCGGCCAGACCGGCAGTGGCCACATCTCACCGCTGGGTGCCTATGACGAGGCCAGCGATTCGTTTCTGATTCTCGACGTCAATCCAAACGGCAAGACCTGGGTCTGGGTCAAGAGCAGCACATTGATTGAAGCCATGCGCACCATGGACAGCGTCGAAAATCGCGGCTACTTGTTGGTCAGCGATCCAAGCTAAAAGCGGGACGCGCCGCCCAGCTCACTGAGGCGGTCGCGTGCCGTTGAACTCTTGTACCGAAGCGCAGCCGTCGAAGGGCTCGCATGCAGGTGAGCCATTTCCGGCCATGGTATAGGTCAAGCTGCCGATCAGAACATCACCGTTGAGCCTGGCGTCGATCGTCGAGTTGACGAAGTGTGGACAGCCATCGCGATCGACTTCGTTGCTGCCAAAGAGCTGTAGATCGAGCTGGGCGCCCGTGATCTCGCCCGTGAACACGTGATCGCCTTGCAAGAAGTCGAGAAGCACGGCAGCGGCTCCACCGACCGTTGCTATCGCCTGGCTACCGTCCTGCGCCATCGTAAGGGCAATCCCCATGTTGGTGCCACCTTCGGTCCAGTTGTCGAAGTTGCAGCCGTTGGCGCGTGAGGTCAGCGCAATGGTGTAGTCACCGGCGACATCAACGGGCTCGTCGTCACTGCAGGCAGCGAGACACAGACAAGCGAGTGAGAGGACCGAGAGGAAACGATGCATGCAGATATGGTAGCCGACTCGACTAGCAGTCAGAGGGCTCGGAAAAGCTTCCGTGCTGCAAATAGTGACTCACCAGGCGGTGCACCACGCGGTTGCTGGGCAAGAAGGTGTGCACCACCGGCACCGAGATCCAATCATTCATGGAATCTAGACGAGTCTCCTCGATGAGCACCGTGGTATCGGAGGCCCTGCCCTTGGCGATGGGGCGCATGAGGAATGAGGCCGGCAGAAATAGGGTTTGCGCGGAACCGGCGATAGCTGCCAGCTCACAGGGTGGCAAGGGCAGGCTGGCCACTCGCTCTGGGTGAAGGCTGGCCAAGATGGGTCCACATGCCAGGCGCACCATCCAGTGATCCTCGTAGTGACTGGCGATGATCGAACCGGAGATGGGACTGCCGAGGCAGACGCTGCGCCCAGCGCTAAGCTCGGGCATCTCGGCGGCCAGATAGC
>JAHEAK010000284.1 GCA_024642805.1 Kofleriaceae bacterium
TGCGGCCAAGGTCTGACCTTCCTGGATCGGCATGGCGATGATCTGGCCGGCAGTCTCCGCGGCGATGGTGGTCTCGCGGGCCTCGAAGACACCGCTGGCATCGTGGCCTTCATCTTTGGCCGTGCAGCCCAGGTTCGCCATAAGGCCCAGATTCGAAATCAGGAGTGTCGCGACCAGTGCGCGCACGAGCAGTGTGTAGTTCATAGGTCACCTGTGATGAGTGCAAGCTGATGGCAAGCCAGGTCGCGCTGGGCGCGATGGATGGCACGTCGAGAGCGCGCTTGATCTTCCTGGCTCAAATCGTTGATGAGGTCGCTGACCGTTGCGGTTCCGAGGGAGACCTGCACTTCGGTCTGCGCGCGCGCGCGTTCGCGAAGCTCGACGAGCTCGTCGTCGAGGAGAACGGCCGATTCCAGTCGCAAGAACTCCGCGTTCTGGGTGTCGAGTTGCACATGCACTTGCTTGACCACCGCTTCCTCCTGCCGAGCCAGGATCGAGCGCTGCACCTCGAGTTGCTCGCGCGATTTTCCTCTGGTGCCGGCATACAAATAGGTGAGAGGCACCGTGAGCTGCACGCCGCCAATGAAGTAGGAATCGAAGCTGTTGTTGAGTGCGTTGAGCCCTGGCCGCCCGTAGCCAGCGGTTGCGAAGGCCCCCAGGCGTGGTCGGTCGCCGGCTCTCTCGAGCTTTTCTTGCGCTGTGAGCAGTTGGCCTTGCGCGGCCAGCACCGCCAGCTCTGGGCGATGGATCTCGCTAGCCTGTGGATGAGGGTCAGGCGCCGCTTGGCAGCGCTCATCGCTCGAGCGCAGCGCCACATCGTCGGCCAAGGGCGCACCGGTCAAATCTTCGAGACTGCGGCGCACGCTGGTGAGCTGCGCCTTGGCATCGGCGATGGCCTGATGAACCTCGAGCTTTTGCGCTTGCACGAGCAAGGCATCGCGCTCCGTGGCCACGCCCTTGGCGACCGATAGCTTGACCTTGTCGAGAATGACCTGCATGCGTGCATCGAGCATTTCGCCCTGTTGTCGGAGTTCCTGTTGCACCACGCCGGCGAAGTAGAGCTGCAAGATGCTCTCGCGCACCTGGTACCACTCCAGCTCGACCTTCTCGCTCTCGATCTGCGTGCGGGTGGCCGCGACTCGCTTCTGCTGGGCAATCGCACCGCCATCCCAGATGCTCTGATGCAGGTCCAGGGTGAGTCGGTACTGATCTTTGGGCGGCGGCTCGATCATGGCGCCAGGCACGGGAATGCTGATGCTAGTGACATCCGACTGCCAGGTCGCCGCGCCCCCAAGCGAGAGCTGTGGCCAGTAGGCGCGATTGAGCTGCTCGCGCTGAAGCTTGAGCGACTTACCCAAGAGCGGTTGTTTGGCCAGCGTCGGGTGGTTTCGCCGCCCTGCCTCCAAGACCGCGTCGAGGGTGATGAAGGCGCCCTGGTCGGCCCTGGCCGGCGCGGGCACGGCCACCAACAGGCCCACCGACAGCGCGACCGACACGAGCGAGGTGATGACGAGGCTAGATCTACGCACGAGAAGGCTCCTTGCTCTCTTTGGGTTCTGGGGTCAGAAGGAGAACCACGTAGCGCTTGATCTCCTCGGCACGACTGCTGATGAGCTCGTCGAACTGGCTATCTTCGAGAGCCAGGAACCCCTTTATAAGATTTCTTCCTATAAACGGCATCACACACATGCCGATGATCGAGACAACGAACTGCCTGGCGTCGTGCGGGCGAACCTGACCACTTTGGCAAGCAGCCTCGAAGGCGCGCACGAACTTGCGAGGAAAATCGATCGCCACCTGTTCGAGTAGCTCCAGGTGATTCACCGAGACCTGCAGCAAGTACGAAGGCAGGAAGGGGTTGGCCATCAAATGCGCCATATAGGTGTCGATGAAGACGCAGGTGAAGGGAATGAAGTCGGGCTGCTCACGCAGACTGGCCTCGACCTTGGGAAAGAACACGCCGGCCTTGTTTCGGAAGATCTGCGCGAAGAGCTCGTCCTTGCTGCGGAAGTGGTAGTGCAGCATGGCCTTGTTGATCTGCGCGCGATCGGCAATCGCCTGCATGCGCGCTCGGTCGTAGCCATTGGCCAAAAACTCGGCCTCGGCGGCCGCCAGGATGCGGGACTTGGTATCTGGCTCGATCTCGCTCATGCCGGAAAATCAACCACAGGGTTTAACCGCATGGTTAGTTATGAACCTGCAGGGAGCGAGTGTCAAGGCGAGCGTGGACCCGCGACGGTGGGCCCCGGGCCTGCGACTAGTCCTGGCTCACTGCGCTTAGGTCGTCGGACGCTGCCGGCGGCGCGGCACCCTGCTCCGGCGCCTTGGTCAGCAGCATCAAGATGCCCATGACCACAAAGAGCGCCCCGGCCCCACGCTTGAGCCAGAGCTCAGGAACGTGCCTGCCGATCAGACCGCCGGCCAGCACGGCGATGGCGGTTGTCGCGACCAGGGCCAGCGAAGCACCTAAAAACACAGACCATTTCGAGTTTGCCCCGCCCGAGAGGGCAAAGGCCGCCAGCTGGGTTTTGTCGCCCATCTCAGCAACGAAGATCGCAACAAAGGTTCCCGTACTCAGCTTCCAGTCCATCTGCCTACCATAACGGGCGGCGGGCTCCTGGTGCCAGAGCTGGAGGAAGCTGGCAGCAGGAGGTCTCGAGCTGCCATTCGCCTTTCGACCTAACGATTTGAAATAACAGGTTCTACAAAAGGCAGCGCCTTGGCTTGCGGCCCACTGACCTTGGCCGAAGGTCGCGATCTGCGGTCAAATCGGCATGGCAAGCGATCAAAGCACACCACCTCGCAGGAAGTCCGGGCTAGGTTCGGCCTCCCATGGCCTTACGACTTTCTTCTTTTGCCAATCGACTTCTTCTTCCTCTTTTCGTCCTGCCCCTCATCGCAGCCGGCGCGTGTTCCAGCGATCCTGGACAGTGCGCGGACGGAGAGGACAACGACGGCGACGGCCTCATCGATATCGATGACACCGGCTGTCTGCGCGCCGGCGGCACGGAGAGCCCGGACGCCACGGAATGCGAAGATCAAATCGACAACGATGAAGATGGTCTGATCGATTTGGCGGATCCCGGATGTGACAACGCCGACGACAAGACCGAATACAACGAGCCACGAGCGCAGTGCTCCGATGGCATCGACAACGACAGCGACGGCCTGGTCGACTACCCCAACGACCCCGGTTGCGACTTTTCCCTATCCGACAGTGAAGAGGATGGTTGCCCAGACACCAACTGCCCCGATTGCTCCAATGGCATCGACGATGACGAGGACGGCACGACTGACTATCCCGACGATCTGGGCTGCAACAGCGCCGGTGACTCCAGTGAGATCAACCTCGACCCATCTCAGTGCGGCATCAACGTTCTGATTCAGCCCCTTCCCGATGGCGGCATCATGGGTCAGTTTATGCCCGGCAACAGCGGCGAGCTCAAGAGCCCCGAGTGCGGCGGTAACGGCCAAGAGCACGTCTACGTGTACACGGCCACCGGCCCCGAAGCGCTGCTCATCACGACCGACTTCGCCGAGACCAATGTCGACACCGTCGTCTACGTCCGCAGCGATTGCGACAACTCGAGCACCGAACTTGGCTGCAACGACGACAACGGCACCAACGACAACTCCACCCTGATCGTGGACCGCGTCGAGGCTGGTTCCTACTTCGTCGTCGTCGACACGGCCAACTCCAACGGCTCGGGCGACTATCGCCTCGAAGTGCAGGCCTTCACGCCGGCGGGCGAAGCCTGTGACGTGGCCAACGACACCTGCATCACGGGCCTTGTGTGCCGCACCCTCGATGCCGGCGCCACCATGACCACCTGTGAGCTTCCCGAGTGCAAAGACGGCCTCGACAACGACGCCGACGGTCTCATCGACTTCCCATCGGAGCCCGGCTGCGACAGCCCAGAGGACAACACTGAGCTCGATGACTGTCCAAGCGGTCCCAACTGCCCCGCTTGCTCCAATGACATCGACGACGATGCTGACGGTCTCATCGACCTTGGTCCCGATCCTGGCTGCACCTCGGCCAGCGATGACAGCGAGATCGACGAGTGCGTGCCAGGTCTCGAGACGCTGGTTCTGACCTCCGCGGGCGCAAGCGGCACCACCACCGCTGGCACCAGCCTGCTCGGCGCGAGCTGCACCACGGCCGCTGGCTCCGAGGTGGTCTACATCTACGAGAACAACGACACCCTGACCCAGCTGAGCTTCACCACCAACGGCAGCCTCTTTGATGTGGTGCTCTCGGTTCGCCTGGACATGTGCGACTCGGTCGCGGCCGAGGTCGGCTGCTCGGAGCAGTCCACTGGCAACGAGACGGTGCGCGTCGATGCGCCTGTTCAAGGCAACTACTTCGTCATCGTCGATGGCTTTGGCACCAGCTCCGCCGGCGCCTACCAGCTGGCTGTGAACGGCATCATTCCACTCAATCAGCCATGTAACGCCGCTAGCACCAACTTCGTCTGTGACGCCAGCATCGGCCTTCTGTGCACCGCTGGCACCTGCCAGCACAGCCAGTGCAGCGACGGCATTAACAACGATGCCGACGCCCTCATCGACTTCGCCGATCCGGGCTGCACCAGCATCACCGACAACACCGAAGCCCCGAACCCAACGCCAAACCCACAGTGCTTCGATGGCATCGACAATGATGGCAACGGCCTCATCGACTACCCGAACGATCCGGGCTGCAGCATGGCCTCCGACAATGTCGAGCTTGCTTGTACCGACACCGATCCATTGGTCGATATCGTTGCCCCGCTCACCACTGGCAATACCTCTGCGGCTACCAACGACTTCTCACCGAGCTGTTCGACTTCGTCGACGGCCAAAAACGACATCGTTCACACCCTGGCCTTCCCTGGCTCGCTTCAGAGTTTGCACATCGATACCGAGAACTCGGCCCTCGATACCGTCATCTACGTGAAACAGGGCGACTGCTCGCAGACCGACTTGGCTTGCGACGATGACGGCGGCGTCAGCACCTTCAGCTCGGCCCTCAACCTCACCAACGTTGCCGCTGGCAACTACTTCATCGTTGTCGACGGCTTCGGCAGCGGTACTGGTGGCGCGGCCTACAACCTGAACGTGTCGGGCGTCATTGCCGCCGGTCAGGCATGCAACGCCGCGCAAGTCACCGCCGGTATCTTCACCTGTGCGGCCGGTGGAGCCTGTACCGCAGGCGTGTGCCAGTAGCACTCTGGCTCAGAGGGCCCTAGCTCAGACGACCAAGCAAGGCGTGCATCCATCTGGGTGCGCGCCTTGTGCGTTTTTTGGGCTGCGTTTTTTGGGCACTGCCTGGGCGTGTCTGCTGTGCTGGGCTTTTTGGCTTGTCCGTGCTTTTTTGCTGCTTTTGGGCCCTTCACCGCTTAGCGTGCCGGCCATATGCCTACGAGACAACTTCCCCTCGTCGTCGATCACGCCGCCGAGGAAGGCCGCCTGCCCCTGCCCCTCAAGATCGCCCTCGGCGAGCAGCTGGTCGAAGTGATTGGTGCCGGCACCAAGGTGCCAACGCGCCGAGTCGTCGAAGTCTCCAACAGCGTCGACGATCAGAGCAGCCTTACCATCCGAGTCGTGCAAGGTGCCTCCAATCGACCCGAGGCCAACGCGCCCGTCGGCACCTACGTCATCGGTGACATCCCGAAAGCACCGCGCGGCACCCTGGCCATCCAGCTTGCTTTCGAGGTGACCCCATCCCTCGGTTTCAATCTCTACGCCAGCTCGGCTGATCAGGAGCACGAGATCGATCTGGTCAACCCCGGCCAGGCGCTGGGTGCCAAGGCGATTACGGCGCTCATGGAAGAAGAAGATCGCGACGCGCTGCCGCCCTTCGACGGCACCTACGATCGAGCCGCCTTCCACCACCAGGCCATCGCAGACGAGGCCCTTGCCGAGGACCAGGCTTACGTCCACACCGGCATGTTCCTGGGTTGGCTGGTCGATAACGGCCTGTGCAAGCCAGGCTTCCTCGCACAAGCCGGCGCTGAGTTCGCGCAATTTCAAGCTCGCAAACTCAGCGCCCCGCAGCTGTACAAGACCTGGAAGGGCCACCTGCATGAGGACATGCTCAGCGAGAGCGGCAATGCCTTTGCGCGCCACTACTTCGATTTCGACAGGGGCCAGTACCTGGAGGACTATCAGGCTGTGCTGGCCCCCGAAGGCGCGACGCTCCTGGCCGTGCAGGACAATTGGGAAAACTTCCATCGCATCAGCGCGCGCATCCGCGAGCGCTTCGAAGCATTCAAGAGCCGCTAGGCGTCTGGCCCGCCGGCCGCCTTTGCCGCTGTTGACACGCTCCTCCGAGATACGCTGGCAACCTCAGTGGTCGGCTAGCTGGTTGCAGTGGCGAGAGCTGCTGCCGGCAGCACTTGGCTGCCTGTGGGATCGGCGTTTCCAGGCTAGAAATTCGACGGCTTAGCCGCGTCCATGGTCGCTCGCGAAATGGGAACGGCCCGTGCATTGGTGACGCGCATGTCTCCCCCAACCCAACACCCTTCCTTCCCCACCCTTTCCCGCCCCCTTTTCATTGGCCTGCTCTTTTCCTCCGCCCTCGCGCTCACGGCTTGCAACGCCACCGATCCTTGCGCCGCAGCAGCTGAGCATCTAGAGAACTGTGGCGCCACAGTGCCAGGCGATGCGGTCTGTGATGTCGCCAGCGCAGAAGCCATTCTCGACATGGACTGCCAGGCCCTTCGCGGAGACGGCAGCAAACAAGATGGCATCTGCAGCATGTTTACGCCCTGGAACTGTTTTCCAAGCAGCTCCTCACACGGCGCAAAGATCGAGGTCTCACTCAACGAGTGCACGGACCGAGTTTTCGACACCTGTCCCGCCATCACC
>JAHEAK010000285.1 GCA_024642805.1 Kofleriaceae bacterium
CTATTGCCTGGCAATGAGCAAGGTCTATACCTTCGGGCCCACGTTTCGCGCGGAAAATTCGAACACGCCGCGGCATCTGGCCGAGTTCTGGATGATCGAGCCGGAGATTGCCTTTGCCGACATCATGGACGACATGAGCCTGGCAGAAGACTTCTTAAAGTACATCTTCAAAGCGGTTCTCAATGAGCGCGGCGATGACATGGAGTTCTTCAACAAGTTCGTCGACAAGGGCTGCATCGAGCGACTGCAAAAGTTCGTCGACGCCGACTTCGAGCGCATGGAGTACACCGAGGCCATCACCCGCCTGCAGGCTGTCAAAAAGAAGAAGTTCGAGTTCCCGGTGTCGTGGGGCATGGACCTGCAGAGCGAGCACGAGCGCTACATCACAGAAGAACTCGTAGGAAAGCCAGTCGCCATCTACAACTACCCAAAGGACATCAAGGCCTTCTACATGCGCATGAACGAGGACGGCAAGACCGTCGCGGCCATGGACGTCCTGGCCCCTGGCATTGGCGAAATCATCGGCGGCTCGCAGCGCGAGGAGCGCCTGGACCGACTCGACGCCCGCCTCGAGGAGATGAAGCTGAACAAGGACGACTACTGGTGGTATCGCGATCTGCGCCGCTACGGCACCGTGCCGCACGCCGGCTTTGGTCTCGGCTTTGAGCGCGCCATCTTGTACGCCACCGGCGTCGAGAACATTCGCGAGGTCATTCCCTTTCCGCGCGCCCCTCGACAAGCGGAGTTCTAAGCGATGCTGCGCAACTCGACGCTCCTTCTGGCGGCTCTCGCCCTGTGCAGCAGTGGCGGCGCTTGCAAGTCCTCGCACAAGAAATCAGAACAAGTCGCATCCGCGGAAGCCACTGCGCCGACCGTCGCGGCCGCCCTCGGCCAGCCCATCTTCGAGGTCGATGGCGTGGAGCTTGCCGTCCAAGCCCTGAGCGAAGACGTCGAGCTCTTGTCCATCAAGGCGCTTCCGCCCATCGACGACTGGGCGACCATCATCGCGCGCAGCAAAGACGGTCGTGAGTTTCAGGGTGGCAAGCCCAAGCTCTTGACTGGCACCCGCACGATGAAGCTGGTCAAGCTGCCAGAGGGCTACGAATTCCGCGTCATGGACGTCAAGGACACCGGCCCCTACGTGCGCCACAAGATGAACGCGGTCGCACGCGTCATCATCTACACCAACTCCTACCACCCGCCTGAGCCACCTGCGCCAAGTTTGCGTATGCGCAACGCCGCCGGCGAATCGATGCTTAGCGACAAGCTCGAGAGCATTGCCCGCACCCCCGAGCCTGGCGAGGAGAAGGCCCGCGACACCTGGCTTCTAGGAGATCTTCTCAAGAGTGGCGGTGGCGAGCTCACGGGTGGCGTGCGACTCGAAAACGCCGCGGGCGACGAGCTGCCCATGAGCCAGGCCGAGCTGGTCGATCCCGGCTGGTCGCACATCATCAAGCGCAACCGCCGTGGCGAGTTCAACTACCGAGGCTGGAAGCTCGGTGACAAAGCCGCCAAAGAGCGCGAGCTGCGCGGCGTCGTACTCATCGAGGCGTTGTAGGCCAACGATGGGCGCGCGCCTGTCCTGGCTATTGGCCATGAGCCTTGGCGCTGGCAGTTGCGCGAGCCCTGCCTCCGGACCGAGCACAACGCCAAGGGATCCACCTGCCAGCGGGCCCCCGAGTGGCCCGAATGCACCTGGCGCAGAGGGCACCGAGGCGGCCGGCGATGCCACGGCCATCGATGGCCCGACGCCCGCCCCCGAACGAGCAGCCCAGAGTGATGCCGTCGACGATCCGGCCATGGCGGACGCCCTCGCCCTGCCCTCCGTGCGTCGCTACGAGGGTTTCATCGTGTGCGGCCTACCGACCCGCGAGACCCTCGATCGCGCCCTCGCCCTTGGCATCGATTCCGCGCTCAGCCTGATGGATTCCTCCGAGCCCGGTATCTCGGAAGTTGCCCCCTACGGAGCCTCCATCGGCTTTCGCTATCTGCGCTTTGTCATCAGGGGTCGCGAGGACCTGAGCGAAGCCATGGCCTGGGAGTTTGCCGCCACGCTGGCCCTTCTCGACAGCCCTGCCATCATCCACGACGACACGGGTGAGCGCGTCGCCGCGCTCTTTGCTCTCAAGGCCTTCTTCGTCGACGAGCTCGGTGCCGACAGGGCTCTGGCCATCGGCACGCAGCTCGGCATGGGCAGCTATGCCGACCATGTCGACAGTCTCATCCGCGACGTTCCGCACGAATGAGGCCAGGCGATCGATTCCGATCGCGCAGGCTGTTCACCGGGAGCTACATCGGTCCGCAGTCCTCGAAGCTGTTGTTGCCAGCGAACCAGACGTACTCGCTGATGTCGAGAAGCGCGGCTTCCTTTTGCTCGGAGACCGAGGGATCCGAGAGGTAGGCGTGCATGTCGTCGACGAAGGGCCAGAAGGCCTTGCTGTAGCGCTCGATGACGATGCCCTGCCCTAGGTACTTGGCGGCCAGCGAGAGCCAGTTGAGCTGCCCAGGCCCAGGCACAGAAATATTCTTAACGCTTTGCACATCGCGCAAGAACTCGCTGGCACGGTCAAGAGGCAGGTCGACGAAGAGCTCGGGATAACTGCCAACGATACCTCGGAATGCCGATACGTAGTCATCGTCGCAAGATCGAGCGCGCTCGGCGCCGAAGGCAAAGTCGTTGCTGGTGTAGCCGCGATTGGCGGTGACCGTATAGAAGCGGCGATTGCCAGCGGCGTCGCTCACGCGAAAGACCGTCACGTTGGGCAAGTTGCGCGAGTGATCCGCCGACATGCCCGTGAGCATGTCCATGGCGACATCGAAATCATCGAAGCTGGCGATCTCAGGAATGCTGCGCCCGGCGACGTTGCTGCGATTCAAGATGTCGTCGTAGCCGGGGGTGAAGTCGCGGCGTGCATCCATCAGGGCAGCCAACTCGCTAAAGTCAGGGGCCGCGCTGTTGAAGCTCACCTGCGTGCCGCGAACCGGATCGGCGTCGGCTTCGACATCGAGCTCGCTGCTGGGCACGATGCTGAGCAAGCGGCCCTCTTTGAAGGCACCGATGGCATCGAAGAGCGCTGAGCTGTCGAAGCCGCGCGTCCACTCGCCACGAATGGCCTCGCGCTGATCGGCGGGAAAGAGCGAGAGCATCAGATCTTCGCCCTCGGTGCGAATGTTGCTGAAATAGGTCCAGGTCTCCAGCTGATCGAGAGCGCTATCCCAGTTGAGGAAGTTGACGGTCAGATCGTAGTACATGCGCTCGAAGTTGGTGTAGCTGAGCACCCAGCCGGTCTGCGGAACGCCGCCAACAGCGCCCCACTCGACAGTGGCGGAGTTTTGGTGGCGCAAGATGGTGAGCCAGGAGTTGGGATCGGCGCTGGCTCCCGAGCCCTGCCAGATGTCCTCGAGACCGAGGCCATTGGGATGCTGGCGACGCATCTGCGACTCGAGTGCGTCTTGGTAGTCGCCTTCGTCTTCGGTCTCCAGAACGCTGTGCAAGGCAAAGGGATTCAAGTTCCAAAAGGCGATGCCGTCGGTGACTTCGTTGGTGTGTTGCGCGGATGGATCCGAGCCCGGATCCAGGAACCAGACCCAGAAGTGATCGCGAATCGCGTAGGTGGCGGTGGAGCCTGTGCAGACGTCGGCCTTGACTAGGGATTCGATGAGGGTCTTGGAGTTCTCGACCATGAACTGGGCGCGAATCTCGCCGGGGATTTGTCGAAAGTAGCGAAAGGGATTGCGACTGCCATTGCCGAGCAGCGTCGTGTAGCCAGGATCTTCGTCGACCTCATAGGGAATGATGCCGCGCGGCGTGAGCCCCTTGAGGAAGAGGTCCTCGTAGTGTTGCATGACCGAAGGATTGAGATTCCAGACCGTGTGCGTCTTGCGAACCATCACAGCGTCGTGCTTGCGGAAACGGTAGAAGACCCTCACGCCCGGATCATCCATGATGAAGTCCTCGACGATTTCGTCGATGGCCTTGCCGCTAGGCGTGCGCGAGCGAACGATTTCGAAGAACTCGCCGGGGCTGTGCGAAAAGCTGATGTGAGCGAAGAACATGTGCTCGAAGAGGTAGCGCGCCATCAGGTAGCGCTTGAGGTCGAGCGCGCTGCCATTGCGACCGTTGAGAAACTCCTCCCAATCGCTCACTTCCCCCGGCGATTGCGGGGCTAGCAAGACCGTCTGCGCGCCCTTGCTCGGTCCCTTGGCACCACGGGCAATCCAGCTGACAATCTTCTCGAAGTCGCCGGGCTCGAGAGGCTCCAGTCCAAAGGGCATGGCGCGGGCGGCCAGGCGATCGCCGCTGAGCTGATTGGCCTGGTTGGCTCCTACGCACTCGAAGCTGCGGCCTTTTAGGGTTTGTTCGTAGAGGTCGTGCGTCGCCATTTGTAGCTCGCTGTCGCGCCCGGGCTCACGCAATTCATCGGCGATGCTCAAGAGCTTGGTCATCAGTGAGTTGTCGGGATTGCTGTCGACGACCGAGTAGTAGGCCGAGTCGCGCCACTTGTCCTCGGTGGCAGCGTAGTCGACGATGCCATCGCTGGTGCTCACGCGGCCATCCTTGATGCGATTGGGATCCTGACTCAGGACCGTCGGCGCAAAGACGTTGTTCTCGTTGGAGCCGCGCACAAGTCCCTCGAAAGAAGACAGCTTCAGCTGACACGGCGAATTGGCGCAGCCGTGACAGACCACGCAACGCTTGGCCAAGATGGGCTGAATCTCGTCGAGATACTCATCCTCTCCGCCCCATCCAAAGCGATTGCCCGGCTGATAGAGATCGAATTCGCCTTCCCCCGTATCGCACTTGCCGCTCGCGCAGCTGGCAGAGTCTAGCTCGGGCGAACAGGCCAAGTTTGTCGCCAGGCTAAGTCCAAGGAGTGTCACAAGTAGCAGGAAGGCGGGCAGGCGGCGCGAGGGCATCAGGATATGGTACGTCAGCGCCTAGAGCGCACCTAGGGAAAGATCCAGCTACTGGGGCCAGGTTATGCGCGCACGTGGCAATGCGCTCTGGCCAACTGCAACGACCGGCGCAGGAGCAAGCGCAAGCCGCGAAGGCTCAGGCCTTGCTCCACACCGCAAGCTCGTTGCCGCTCGGGTCGCAAAAGTGAAAGCGACGGCCACCGGGGAACTCGAAAATCTCTTTGCTGATGCGTCCACCGCTTGCTTGCACTTGTGCACGGCTGGCGCTGAGCTCGTCGGAATACAGAATCACCAGCGGACCGCCAACCGCAGGCGCGTCAGTCTGCGCCAGGCCTCCGACTTCTCCTTCGCCACTTGGATGCTGAATGCCCGCGTAGCCAGGACCGTAGTCGTTGAACTGCCAGCCAAAGGCCTGGTTATAGAAGCGCTTGGCGTCCTCGAGGTTAATGACGCCAAACTCGATATAGTCGATTGCGTGGTGCGTGTGTGCCATGGCCGCAGCATAGGCGCGCGTGCGAAGGCCTTCAACTAAGGCAGGAGCGCCTGCGAGAGCAGGCACTGAGAAGGATCGACGTGCTGCCCTTCGCGATAGCGGCGCAAGAGCTGGCGCGAACGCTCGGCCAGTGCACGCCGCACTTCTCTGCGCATGCCTTTGACCCGGGGAATCTTCATGTCGTCGTACTCGGTAGTCTGGTGGCGCAGCCAGGCGATGGTGGCCGCCTCGGCTCGTCTCTCGACGGAGATGCGCTCGGTGCGAGCGACGGTGCCGCTGCCGACTTCGACGCTCTGCTCGGCGATGGCGTAAGAAATCCCCTTGGCCAAGGCCGCGTACATGGGCGCGAAGGCCAGGAAGTTCTCAACGGCGATTTGAAACTCGGCCGCATAGCGCTCTTGTGCGGCCTCGCGTTTGGCGCGCGCGGCATCCAGCTTGCGTTGATAGGCGGGGTCAGCACGCTCGGCGGCCAGCTGCTGGCGAATGCGCTCGAGCTCGCTGGGATCGGTCCACAGCCCTTGTGAGAAGATCTTGCGCCCGCGCTTCTCCTTGACGGTCCAGGTCGGGCCAGCCTTTTTCAGGCGACGTGTCAGGCCCGGATCGCCAGGCGGAACCAGGACCCAGTGCGCGGGCACGGTGAGCAACTCACCGCTCTTGCTGCGCACGCGGCGCGGATCGGGACCAGGAGCTACCTCGCGCGTCTGATCGGGCATGCCCCTCTCTACGCCAAGGCTGGCAGGCAAATCAAGGAGTCGGAGTGGCGCGATAGCACATCAAGGAGTCGGAGCAGCGCGCTCGCAAATGAAACGTCGACCCTGATTGCAAGGTCGATCGTCCCAAGGACCCGCGGCGTTTGCGATCATCAACGCACAATCTTCGATGCCATCGCCGTTGTTTGGCTCACCGCCGTTCCAGCGCGCGAAGAGGCCATCGACGATCGCGCCGTTGGCTCGACCCGACCAAAACTGCGTGGTGTCGGCCCACACCCAGGTGTTCTCGACCAGATCGCTGGCACCAATCCAGGTCTCCGCGGGACCACCAAAGGCCGGCGTGCGCTCGGCAGCCAGATAGTCCTGCTCGGCTTGATCGTCGACACGCACAAGCTGCATGCCCTGGTTCTCACACAGGGCCTCCGCGCCGGCAAAGGTCAGCCCCGTGTTGCAAAACATGTAGGAGGTGTTCACGCCCGTGGCACTGGCGCGCAGGTGCGGCGCGCAGTTGGTGGGGCAGACTTCCACTGTCGCCACGTTGCAGTCGTTGTCGACGCCGTCGCAGATCTCGGTGGCATCGGGATTGTTGCGAGCATCCGAGTCGTCGCAATCGAGATCGTTTTCGACGAAGCCTTCTGGAATCACGCAGTCGACAGCGATGAGGTCCGGGCTGCCGTAGCCATCGCCATCGCGATCGCCATAGTAGGTAGAGACGGTGCA
>JAHEAK010000286.1 GCA_024642805.1 Kofleriaceae bacterium
CTCATGGCCGCGGCCAGCTTTGCAGCGCCGCTGGTGTGCCAGTGGCTGGCCCCCGCTCACATCATTGGCAGCAGCAAGCTCGGGGTCGCCCTCACCTGGCTGGTCGCGGGCGGCTATGGTGCGATCACGGGCGCCGAAACCAACATTGCCGAGTTCATCGTCGGCATCACCCTGCTCGGGCTACTGGCGGCCTTCGTGGCCGGCATGGGGGCGCGCTTGGGTTGGCGACTCTCGGGACGCCAAGGCCAAGAGGACCAAGAGCTGGTCACGGCAGAGGTTCCGCAGGCGCGAGCGAGTATGACGGGCGACGCCGCTGAGTAGCGGCGCGCCGGTGCCCCTCGGCTACTGGCGCCGCAGAATCACCAGCGAGCGCGGTGGCAGGGAAATGGGTGGGCTGAGGCTGTCCTCGCTGCCGCTGAGAAGATCGCTGTAGCTGGCGGTGGGCACGGCTTCGGCGGTGCGGGTGACGTCGCCGCGGTTGATGGCGATGACGATGCGCTGGCCTTCGGCGGCCATTTCGTAGGTGATGGTGTCGGCGCTGGCGCCAAGCACGTCGATCTGGCCTCGGCGCAGGGCGATGTTGTCGGCGCGGATCTTGGTGAGGGCGGTGATGCGCTCGCGCAGCCACAGCTGGTTGTCGCTCAGACCCTCCCACTGCATGAAGCGGCGGTTGTCAGGATCGCCCGCGCCCGCCATGCCGATTTCGTCGCCGTAGTAGATGAGCGGCACGCCGGGACTCGTCATCAAGAAGCCAAAGGCCAACCCCAGTCGTTCGTAGGCGCTCTTGGCGCTCGGCTGCGCTGGTCGATTGTCCCAGCCGCGCCCTTGCCCGCTGTCCCAATCGCCAAAGAGCGGGGTGTCTTCGGCCAGGTGGATGGCGCGCGGCAGATCGTGG
Source organism: Kofleriaceae bacterium (assembly GCA_024642805.1). Classification (GTDB taxonomy): domain Bacteria; phylum Myxococcota_A; class Polyangia; order Haliangiales; family Haliangiaceae; genus NORP324. The sequence continues at coordinate 896 of JAHEAK010000286.1, forward strand.
TTGCCGATGAAGGTGCTCATGATCGAGCCTTCGCGATACACCCGGCTGTTGTAGTCGAGAAAGCCAGCCAGATCGACAAGGCTGCCCTCGCGACGCAAGAGCTCGCGTGTGAGCTCGGCGCGCAGAGGAAAGTCGAACTGACCGTCGAGCTGGGTGAGCGGATCGACATACGAGCCAATGAGACCCGAATCGGGACTGAAGGTCTCGCCGACCATGTAGAAGCGCTCGCCACTGTTTGGCTCGATCTCTTGACGCACACGACGACGCAAGTCGTAGAGCCAGCTCTGTTCGATGTGCTTGACCGCGTCGAGGCGATAGCCATCCACGCCGGTCTCTTCAATCCACATGATGGCGTTGTTCACCGACCAGGCGCGCGCGTCGGCATTGGTGAAATTGAAGTCGGGAAGGTAGGGCTGGAACCAGCAACGTCGGCCCTCGTCCCCCTCCCAGCTGCAGCCACCGCCACATTTGCAGTCGCCGCCAAAGCCGTTGTCGTTGGGCCAAAACCAGCTCGGGTTCTCGCTGAAGAGCGGGCTGTCGATGTGCACGTGATTCATCGCGTAGTCGAGAATGACCTTGATGCCGCGCGCGTGTGCGGCCTCGACCAGTGCTTTGAGATCGGCCTTGCTGCCGACGTGGCCATCGACCGCCTCCAGATCTTCGGGCCAGTAGCCGTGATACGCCGAGTAGTCGCGACCGTCGTCACCGATGCCGATGCCATTGGCGTTGTCGAAGGGAGAGGTCAGCCAGAGCACGTTGATGCCAAGCTCGGTGAAGTAGCCCTCCTCGATCTTCTGAGTCACACCCGCCAGATCGCCGCCCTGGTAGTTGCTCTCGTAGGGCACGTTGGCCACCGGGCTGTTGTTGGCGGGATTGCCATCTTCGAAGCGATCGAGGAAGACGAAGTACAAGATGCCATCGCGCCAGTCGAAGCTGGCCGCATTGCACCCACAGTCGGCCTGCACCACGGAGTTGAGGTTGCCATTGCCGTCGGGGAGCGAGCTGGCCTCGGGATCCAGGACCCAGTCAGCACCATTGAGCACCATCTTGTATTCGACGAACTGCTTGTCGGCGAGCATGAGCTCACCCACCCACGCATCGCCCTCAAGCCGCAGCTCCAGGCCCTGTCCCCAGGGCTCGCTGCTGAAGTCGCCGCGCACTTCGACGCTAGACACTCCGGCCTGCGCCGGGTAGTGAAAGTCGATGGCGCAGCTTGGCTCACAGACAGAGCCGGCATCGGGCTCGCCGGCATCAGAGGGTGGTCCGGCATCTTCGCGCGCCGACTGCGCTTGCGAGCAAGCCGCCAATGCAGAGCACACAAGCAGTCCCGTCGACAAGAGGGGGAGTAGCGACCGAGAAGAACGAGTCGCGGCGTTGGTCGAAGGCTTCACGGCGTGCCACTTTCGAATTGAATGGTGGTTATGGTTGCGGCAGCGTCGTCGACAACCAGGTAGCGATTCTCTCGGCTCTCCCAGCGGAAGTCAGCGCCGTCAGGGCGAACCAATTTGTAAGCAGAGACGCTGGCGGCCGGCAGCTCGATCTCGAAGTGGAAGTGACCATCGCCCTTGACCTGCGCGTGCGGAGCGCGCTTGGGATCCCAGTTGCCTAGCTCGGGCCCGCCACCAACTAGATAGAGCTCGCTGGCGCCGCTGGCACTGGCGTCGATCACCAGCTTGCGCGTGCCGCCCTTGGCAGCCTGCACCGAGGGCGCAGGCAGAAGCAAAATACGCGTGCTCACTGGTGCAACCGTCACGGAGCCCCCGCTGAGCGAGCTACTCGCCAAGAGATCGCTGGCGCCATGCAGCGGCCATGGCGCCTCAAAGTTCCACGCGGCATCGCTCATGTTGACCAGGACCAGCAAGGCCTCCTTGTCACCGCGACGGAGGTAGGCCAGGTGCTGGGCATCGACCTGCACGGGCCAGTCGTTTGAGTTCGTGAAGACCTGGTGCGCTTGGCGCAGCTCGAGCAAGCGGCGCACGACGCTGGCGAAACGCGGGCTGTCGCCAAAGACCATGTCGGCGCGATTGGCGGGCTCCTCGGCACCGGTCAAGGCGGCCTCGGTTCCGTAGTGAAAGGCGGGCAGCCCGCGCATGGCAAGCATGAAGCTGAGCAAGGCCTCCACGCGCGCGTCGTTCTCTCCGCAGGCCGAGTACACCCTGGGCAAGTCGTGATTATCTGCAAAGGTGATGAGCGCATTGGCATCGCTGTACAAACGATCGAGAGAGAGGGTGGAGGCCAGCCGTCCCAGGTGCTTGCCCTTGCAAAAGGCATCGCTCATCGCGAAGTAGAGTGGAAAGTCGAGAAGATGATCGAAGCCGCCCTCTGCAAAGCCGCTAGCAATCTGCGCGGGGTCGCCGTTGTACAGCTCGCCGATGGTTGTGAAGCCCTGCCCTGCGTGCTTGGCCACATCGTGGGTGTAGCGTTTCCAGAAGCTCGCTCCTACATGCTTGACTGCATCAAGTCGAAACCCTATCGGCGAAAGGGTTTCGATCCACTGCAGTGAAGCATCCAGGAGGAAGCTGTAAACTTCGGGATTGTCCTGATCCAGATCGGGCAAGCCGTGCACGTCGTGGGTGGTCAGCTGCACCGGATCGTCCCAGTCTTCGACGTTGCCGAGACCGTGGAACCAGCCGGGCTTCTCGCTGACCAGCCGGGTGTCGTACCCAACGTGGTTGAGCACCATGTCGAGCACCAGGGTCATGTGGCGCGCCTCCAGTTCTTGCTTGAGCTCGACCAGCTCGGCATCGCTGCCGAAGCGCGGCTCAAGGGTGCGCAGATCTTCGGTCCAGTAACCGTGAAAGGCCCCGTGTTCGCCGATCTTCTCGGTGCGCATGCGAAAGATGGGCGCCAGCCACAGGGTCTGAAAGCCGAGCTCCTTAATGTAGTCGAGGTGGTCGATGAGGCCGCGCAGGTCGCCACCGTGAAAGGCTTGCGGGTCCGCCGCGTCCACCTGGCCGTCGTTGCTGGTATCGCCATTGGCAAAGCGATCGAGCATCACGAAGTAGATGGGGCCCAAACCCGGCTTCTCGCCTGACGAGCTCGCGCTGACCGGCTGGGTCTCGAGGTTTAGGCCAGCAAGGAAGTCGTCGAGCTCCTGACCTAGCTTGCGAGCGACGGGCGCTGCCGCGTAGGCCAGTGCCTCCTGATCCCGCTGGTGATCGAAGCTGAGCATGACGGGCAGGTCGAAGCTGACAATGGTGGCATCGTCGAGAGCACCGAGCGTAGCCAGACTGAGCTTGATGTACACGGTCCAGCGATAGCGGCCATTGATCTGCGAGTAGTAGGCAGCGCGCATCTCTACCAAGAGCAGGAGCTCGGCGGCCCCCGCATTGCGCGCCACGCTTGCCAAGCGATCCTTGCTGGCCCGCTTGCGCGCAAGCTCAGGCGCCATGCTGCTCAGATCGATGTTGCTCGCCACCAGATTGCGCTCGCCCAGCGCCTGGTCAATCGCTTCGACGAAACCGGCGGGAACGGCGCCCAGCTCAGCGCCCTTGTCGTGCACGAAGGCGACGGCGATGGCCGTGGGCTTGGTGAGACGATGCGCCGGTGGCGACTTCATGCAGGCGCCGCTTGCCAGCATCACAAGGGCCGTGAGCGCCACGCCCAGCGCCACGCCAGGCCGTGTGCGTTCTAAAACCATGCTTCCGCCTCCAGGGCCACCAGATGGTGCCAGTGCTGTTCTTTGTTTGGAAAGATATTGGAGTCGTCGAGACTGTCGACGAAGTTGTTGCCAAAGGCGTTGTTCTGATTGGAGTGCTGGACGCCATAGAGCACGCGCAACGAGGGCCGGCTGTAGATGCCGAAGCCGAGCGGGTTGAGCACCCAGCCAAACTTGCCCTGCCAGGTCTTGCGTGTGTCGAGGTCGCCAAACTCAAGGCCGCGATTGTCGAAGACTCCACCAGTGCTCTCAAAGACCGAGTCGACGTGAGCGCGAAAGGCGTTGCCGTTCTCGCTCTTCTCCGAGGCGATGCTGGTCTCCGCCAAGAGATGAGTCGTTGGTGTCAGGTACAGCTGCATGCGGGCGACCGTCGACATGATGGTGCGGTTGTTATCGCTCGCGGCAATGCTGTTGTCCTTGTCGACGTAGTAGCCCCACCAGGCGGCAACAACCAGGTCGAGTCGCTCGGGAAGTAGCTGCAGCTGCGCCTCGGATCCGATGTCGAAGCGATAGCGCTCATCGGTGAGCTGCGTGCTGTAGATCGAGTAGCTGCGGCCCATGAACTCCTCAGTCGTGAAGTTCTCGGGATGCACCTTGCTCAGACTCGCGAAGAGATTGTTCCAGGCCAGCGGACCGAAGCCGCCGAAACCGAGATAACTGACCAGCTTGTAGGAGGTGGACGATGTCGCTACCGGCCGCGGAAAGAGATCTTCCATGCCTGGATTGTCCTCAAGGTAGCGCTGCGCGACTTCGCCACGCAAGAATTCCTCGTAGTCGACGCCTGGCGTGTAGTAGGGGGCAAAGCGATTGCCCTCGACCTTTGGCTCCATGTAGTACTGGCCGCCGGCGCCTAGCTCCACATGTTTACCAAGACGAATGCGGCCGGTACCGCCCGCGCTCAGCACCGTTGAATACTGTTGCCCGCGCAGGGAGAAGCCAGCGTCGCCAAAACCGCCCAAGAGCTCGAGGGGGCCGCGCCGGTAGCGAGCCGAGACACCGACGGTATCGCTAAAGATGGTGCTTGGCCGAAAGTCGTAGAGGCCCAGGTCACCAAAGTAGCTCTCGAGGGTGCCGATTTGCCAGGTCACGTCCTCGAGCAAGATGTTGCCGGCCTGCACGTAGAGCTGGGTCAGTCGAAAGTTATCGAGGGAGCCGTTACCAACATCGGCGGTCGTCACCGAGCCGCCTTCGATCTTGGCGTGCACGCGCGTCCAGACTTCCTTGGCTTGTGGGTCTTCCTTGAGCAAGGCCAGGCGCAGCTCGAGCGTGGCCCAGGGCCCTTCATTGAGCAGACGGCCGTAGAGATTCCAGAAGCCGAGACGCGAGTCGCCGCCTTGCAGGTCGGGACGAGCCATGACGCGAAAGTAGCCGGCGGCCTGGAAGCGATCTTCGCTGGTGTCGGCCGAGGCCGGCGACGTCAAACAGAGCACGGCCCACAGGCCCGCGAGGGCGAGAGTTGCTTTGCGCATATCCTGAGGCCTTTCTACTCGGCTACCGCGATGACGATCGAGCGAGGATTGACCAGATAGGTCGCTTCCAGAGCCGGTCCGTCGCTATCGAAGTTGCCACTGAGCTTGGCATCACGCGTGATGCTCTCCAGATAGGCGTCGGTATCGAAGAACTCGCTGGTGTCGACCACGCGTTTCCAGGTAAGGCCCGGCGGCATGGTGAACTGCACGGGGCCTAGCTCCATGTTCATCAAGATGACGATCTGCGGGCCCGCACTGGCATCGTTGTAGTGCTGCATCAGGTGGCGGCTGTTCCAGTCGGGCTCACCGCTATTGAGCTCGTTGCGCCAGACGAAGGCGGCGCTCTCGCCATACTGTGCGGGCGCAAAGGCATAGCGGTGCGCGTTGCGAAACTTGATCATGCTGGACACGAAGTCGTGCATGCGATTGCGGAAGTTGGTCGGCTGCCAGCTGCCCCAATCAAACCAGTTGAACTCGTTGTCGGCGCGCGTCGAGTAGGCGTTGTTGTTGCCAAGCTGCGTGCGCATCCACTCGTCGCCACCCAGAATGAGAGGGGTGCCCTCGGAGATGAGCAAGGCCACGAAGAAGTTGCGCATGAGCTGGCGCTTGAAGGCCTCGGCATCCTGACCCCAGTTGCGCGAGCGATTGTTGTTCTCGCCGCTGTCGCGATCGCAGAAGGGAGAGGTCGGATCGTCGCAGCAAACCGGGTTGAGTGGACCACAACCGTTTTGCTTCTCATCGTAGGAGAGCAGGTCGTACATGGTGAAACCGTCGTGCACGGTGATGAAGTTGACCGAG
>JAHEAK010000287.1 GCA_024642805.1 Kofleriaceae bacterium
CGGAAGGCAAGAGGCTTGCCTTTTTGCTTCGCGCTGCGCCGCTTGCAAAAGAGGGGTTCGATTCCTGTTGGGATCACCAAAACCCTTCGCCCCTTCGGGCGAGGGTTTCGTGGGCCCAACAAGGCCGGCCCTCGTCTCTTTTGTCGTCGGGGCTTCCTTGGCGCTAGGCGACTTGAGTGGGAATTGCGATAGTCGAGCCACGCCGATGCACCTCCGTATCTTCCACATTCTCTCAGCTCTTCTATGCGCCGCGCTTGCCTGTCAGTCCGGGGCTACGCGCGCTTTCGTTTCCGTCGACACCGGAGACAGCGTGGTGGCCACGGTGGGGCCTGCAGGCGGTGTGCTGCAAGCGTTGCAAGACGGCGTCGAGTACACACTCGAGATTCCAGAAGGCGCGCTTCTCGAGGACACGGAAGTATCGATGACGCCGGCGCGCTTCAGGGGTGTCGAGGGTTCCATCGGCGCACGCTTCTCCCCGGAGGGCCTGCGCTTTGAGGCGCCTGCCGCGCTGCGCATCTCGCAGGCGCCGACGGGCGAACTTCTCCTAGCCGTCCAAGACGGACAATTTCCTGTCGAGGCTGAGTTCGCCATCTCGACGCCCGACGCCGTGCTCCTGCCGATCACACACTTTTCGACCCATGTTGCCGCCACCGTCGACAGCGTCCTGGCTGGCCTGCCTGCCGATGTGCGCGCGCGTGCCGAGGCTGTGCGCGACCTGGGACCTGATGCCGTTGCTGCCATTGGCCTTGGCGAATTCTACCGTGGCCACGTTGAGCCCCTCTTGCCCCTGTCGGCTCGTGACGTGCACGGTTTCGAGCTGGCCACTCGCGCGGTCGTGGCCTGGCTCAACCTAGGGCAAGACCTGCCGGCCGCCTTCGAACTGCCACACGAGATAGGCGGTACGGAGACCCTCGGAGTGCTGAGCCTCAGCACGACAACAGACCTAGGGGCCGCGGGTCGTGAGCTCTTGCCGCGTCTCACCAGGCCGGCCTGCACTGGCACGAGCGACATCTCCAGCGCTGTCGATTGGGTGCGCCTACCTGGCCTGCTCACGAGCCTGCTTAGCTTGCTTGGCGAGCCCGCGGAGCCGGGTGAGCTGTGCGCCGTCGCTCGCACGCGCATCGAGGGGCCGAGCACCATGGACGCGACCACCAGCGCAATTCATCTCGCGCTCTTCTTTGAAGTCGTCGCCGACGACGGCGGTGTTGCCGCCACAGATGCGCTCTTTTTCATCGAGAGCTTCGGCGTCACCGGTCCAACAGAGGTCGAAGAGGACAATGGCGGCACCGTGCGCGATCTGGCATTCGAGCGAGCTCTGGGCAGCGATCGCGCGCGCGCCATCACGATCATCGTGCGTGGTGCTAGTCCGGCCGGCCAGCTGGGTGTCCTCGGGGAAGCGCCTCCGGCCATCTTCGAACTGACCGAAGAGGGCACCGCGCTCACCCTGAGCACCAATCCCGCTCAGCTCGACAGCGCGAGCGAAACGGCCCAGGTGTGCGCAAGCGTGCTCGTCGATGGTCAGCCCCTACAGGCCTTCTCCGTAGACTTCACGACGCAAGGCCCCGGCAACCTGGATGTCGTTGGCGTCGTGACAACCGACGGTCAGGCTTGCGCCACATACACCCCGCCGTCACCGCTGCCAGCAAGCGGAGGCGATGTCAGCTTTGCAGCGGTTGCCGACGCGGCCGGCGGTCAGTTGCGCAAGAGCACCAGCTTGCACCTCGGCGAGGGCAGTCTTCAGCTTGCCCTCAGCGCCAACCCAGGCGCCGCAACCAGCGCCGGAGAGCAGATCGAGGTGTGCGCGACCTTGAGCAGTGACGGCACACCGGTCGCCGACTACCTCTTGCAATTCTCGCTGGCAGGGGAGGGGCAACTGGCCGTGACCGACCCCATCAGCGTGGTTGGCAGTTCAGGCACAAGCTGCACGAGCTATACAGCGCCAACGCCTCTGACCATCGGCCAGTCGGCCACCGTCTCGGCACATGCCAGCGTTGGCCCCTTGGGCGCCGATGCCACCCGCGAGATCATCTTCTCGGATTTCATTCCCCTGGTGAGCCTCTCGGCCACCGCCGTCGCCGATGCGAGCGCTTGTGACGGCGTGCCCATTCAGAACATTGCCGTAGCCGTGGTCGCGCACCCGACGACATTCGCGCCGCTCGCCGGCGTCGAGGTTAGCTTCGAGATCGACGGGACCGCCATCGGCGTATCTACGACCGAAGCCGATGGCAGTGCCACCAGCCCGGAGTTCCCGGCTCCCGCTGGCTCGCACACGATCACGGCAACGGTCGCGGGCGCGCTGGCGAGCACTCCGTACAACAACTTTGAGGACAGTCACTGTGGTGCATGCGAGCCGGTGGCGTGTGGAAGGGTGGCCGGTTCGCCTGGCATCACCATCTGCCCGCCCAATGATGCGGCATGCGCTGCTGCCGCCCGCTGCGCTTGCGACCTCGAGGGCTGCCGCAACGACGGGCCATTCAACAACATGGATGAGACCGGCTTTATCGTCATCTCGCTGCAGTATCACTGTCGCGAGAACTAGCGATCCAGATGAGCACGTAGACCAGCGTTCCTCGACATGTGCTCACGAGTCCGCAGCGTCGATTTCAGCGTCGAGCCGGGCCTCGAGTTTGGCGGTCTCTGGATCGACGCTGGCGCGCTCGGCGGCCTCTCGCGCATGACTGACGCCGAGAGGAGGCTCACCAGCCCGCAGGCGCTCGAGGTCAGCAAGGAGCGCATCCATGCGATCGGGATCCTCGAAGAGGCGCCTCGACAGGATCAGCCCTTCGCTTCCGGCGCTGAGTCGCAGATGCACGTCGGTCTGGACCGTGCCGGCTGGCACCGCAAAGATCCGAAACTGCGCTCGGTGCTCAGTAATGTGAATGCGCAAATCGCTCAAAGGGAAGAGCTGGATGCGGGCCGAGCTCTCTAGCCGGAGCCCATCGCTATTGACTTGCAGCTGCGCGCGCCCGCCGGGAACAACGTAGGTGGACACGCTCGACCACATGGCAATCGGCGTGGCGAGTATGCCGACGAGGAGCAGCCAGAACACGCCGCCCATGCGAGCGTGCGGTGCCCAACCCAGAAGCAAAACGAGTCCAGTTAGGGCCAGCGCGCTCAGCCCCCAGGCCGCAACCAAATAGAGCTTCGAGCTTCGCAGCTCATAGCAAACCGTGTCGGGTGCCGAGGCAGAGGCCACGGAGCATAGGTATCGCAAGGTCCCGACCAAGACAAGGCACGCCGATCCGCACGCCGATCCGCACGCCGGGCTCGCACAATTGCAGGTTCGGCCGATTAGCGATCCACCATTTTGGCGCAGGAGGCCAGACGCCTGACATGAGTTGGAAGCGAGGGCAAGCAGAGATCGCGAGTCTGCGAACAACGCCGAGAAGGGGGCTCCATGCAGCGCGTTTGGGCCGAAATAGCGTCCCCGGGAGCGATCGCCATGGGTATCTACTGACACAGGAAGTGCGGATCAGAGCGCACAAAAACCCCCACTCGACGCGCCAAGCCAGGGCGGAATCCAAGGTTTTGGCGGATATACATATTCCTAAGCACGGCGACTCTACCGTTTTGGAGGACTACGCGGCCTTGATTGCAGGGAATTCGTCTAGGTCTTTTTCCTACGAAATATCACCCCTCAGGGGTGATATTTGCCGACGAGCTTGTGGTACTGAACGCTCATGGGTCTCAAGTCTCGTAAGTCTCCTGCTAAGAAGTCTCCAGGTCTCGATCGTTGGTGGTCGCTCACCGATCGTCAGCGCCAGATCGGCCTCATGATCATGGGTGGCGAACTGTCTCGCGAAGAGATGGCCGACGCTCTCGGTGTTGGTCTCAAGACCATCGATAGCCACCGCCTCACCTTGCTTGCCGGCCTTCAGCTCGGCAACGCAGTGCAGCTGGTGCACTACGGCGTTCGCCACGGCCTGATCAAGATTCCTCGCGAGAGCTAGGAATCGTCGCGGGCCTGCTGCCGACCACGGCATCGGGCCCGAGACTCTCTACACTCCGAAGCGTTAGAGCACCGAAGCGGTGCATTGGATCGGTGTCTTGTTTGCTAGCTCTGCGAGCAATGACTGGCCGAGTTCGCTGCTGCCAAGCCAGTAGCTTGCCGTAGCCCAGCAATCCACGCGATCGCCAGAGCAGTCCTGCATTCGCTGACTGGCGCGCCGTTGCATTTCCTCTTCCACGTAGGCCCGTAGCCGTTGGCTAAGCCACTGGCTGCTCTGATCGCGGAAGTAGGTGGGGGAGGGCGGCTCGAAGCGATCGGTTGGCACGCCCGCTTCGGCGAATCCGGTCTGCTCGACGTCGGTGTAGTCGATCTGCGTGATCTCGGGGTTGGCGCTGGCAGAGCCGAGGCGAACACTGGCTCGAAAGGGCGCGGACCAGTAGTGGGTGCGCACCACGTAGGAGTGATCTTTGTAGACATCTTCGGTAATGGTGGCCGGCTCGCTGTTGAAGCGGTTGCGCGCATTGTTGAGCTCATTGAGACGCTCGTCATAGGTGCGCTTGATCGAATCGTAAGCGCTGCAGTCAGAGGAGTCCTGTGTGGAGTTGCAGCGCTCCTCGCGTTCGCGGGTGTCGCGCTCGGTGCTTCGGAAACGCTGGTCGGCAAGCTCATACTCGACGCGAGCCCGCTCGTACTCCGGGTTGGCCAGGGTCTGGGTGCCCGCCTTGTAGCGAACCACCTCCTGGCGATCTTCATGCGACTGCTGCCAGCGCGGCTCGACGCTGAAGACTTGAGCCGCCAGCTGCAGCGGCGGGTTCGATCCTGGGTTCGATCCTGGGTTCGATCCTGGGTTCGATCCTGGGGCAGCTTCGCAGCTCAGACCGCGACCAATGCTCGCCACTAGCTCCGTGCAGGTGCCAGGGGCCGCGCGCTCCGTGCCGTTGACCTCATAGCCCAGCTGCAATTGCGTGCGCGAGCGCTGCTGAAAGCTGCTAGTGGCAGCGTCGAGAACGTGTTGGTGCTCCGCATCGAGCGGGGCCACGCAGCGGGCCGCCTGCAAATAGCTCATGGTGGCGCCGATCGCCTGCTTGGACTGCGCAAGCGCCAGGCTCGCCAAGGTCGCCGATGCGCTCCTGGAGCGCTCGGAAAAATGCCGGCGATAGTCCTCGACGACCCACAGCTCCTCGCGCCAGTGCTGCAGACAGGCAAGCTCCACCAGGCCGGCGCCCAGATCGCTCGAGCTGGCGAGACACTGCTTGGTGGCCAGTGCGCTCGCTTGCGTAAGAACCTCGAGGACCTTGCCCTGGTTGTCGCTCTGCAGTGAGCGAACCGGGCGCAGGGCCGCGAGACAAGGCTCGAGTTGGCCGGCATCGCACAACTTCTTGGCGTCGTAGCTGCGAATCGCAACCGCGTATTCACGCATCTCTCGGGCCCGCTCACAGGTCGAGGCATCGGAAGGCTTGCGTTCACAGGCTTCACCGTAGGCCTGCGCCGCTTCCACCCACATCTTCTGCCCTTCGAAGCTCCTGCCGCGTTTGACCAAGATTTCGTGCTGACTTGGACCTCCACACGCTACGCTGACCAGCACTGACGCGATGGCCAGGCCGCAAGGAACAAGAAGCCGTACCAAGCTGTGCATGGCGGCAGTCTCGCATGAGATAGTTCGCAGTCAAGCATCGAGGCATCACGGCACATGGCTGCTGGCACGCGGCCAGCGCTAAGAGGGCTGCCGCCCGAACCAAGAAAAGAACCAAGAAAGAACAAGGCATGGAAGCTTCGAAGGCAGAGACCCCCACGCCGGCCCTAGCTTTTGTGGCCGGTGCCACAGGCTACGTCGGCCGCCAGGTCGTGCGCAGATTGTGTGAGAGACAGGTCACAACGCTGGCCCACATACGCCCCGCTTCCGCTCGCCTGCACGAGTGGAGTGAGCGCTTTGCCAGCATGGGCGCCACCGCCGCCGCCGTGCCTTGGAACGAGGACGAGCTGAGCGCCTATCTCGGGCAGCAAGGTCCATCGCACGTCTTCTATTTGCTAGGCACGACCCGGGCCAGGGCCAAGCAGGAGCAGGTCGAGGGGGATATCTACGAGGCCGTGGACTATCGTCTGGCAAGCATGGTCGTGCGGGTGTGCCGCGGCCTCGAGCGGCCACCACGAGTGGTCTACTTAAGCTCGGTGGGCGCGGCCCGCCACTCGCGATCGGCGTATCTGCGCGCCAGGGGGCGAGTGGAAGACGAGCTCACCGCCAGCGGCCTGTCCTTCGTGAGCGCGCGACCGGCCGTGATCACCGGCAACGACCGCGACGAGGATCGGCCCCTGGAGCGACTGAGCGCGAAAGTAGGCGATGGCGCCCTCAGCCTGGTCGGCCTGCTGGGCGCCAAGGAGCTGCAGCAAAAATATCTCTCGACCTCGGCGACACGCCTGGCGGATGCCCTGGTCGAGCTAGCCTTTAGCGGCCACGAGGGCCCGGCTGAGGGGGCCTTGCTGCGAACACCGTCGACGGCAGAATAAGAATAACTCTCAGGCCTTAGTCGTCGTTTTCTTCGTCTTCTTCGTCTTCGAGCTCGTCGGCCCAGGGCAGGGGCTGCGGGCCCGGTACGATGTGGGCGATATCGGGATCGTAATCGTCGTCCGCGTCCTCGGGACGATCGGAAGCATCAGGCTTCTTGACGTTCTGCCGTGCAGCTTTGTCCCGCCGTTTCTCGGCCCGAGCAAGCTCGCGTTGCCGTTTCATGATGGTAGGTCGGGATTTGGCCATAGTTGAACTCCAGGAAGTGCTGAGAATATTGTGTTGCTTCGCTTGGTCGCGCACTGTGTCTCATAAGCTGGCCCATTAGCAAGTCAAGCGAGGATTAACGGGGAGCACCTC
>JAHEAK010000288.1 GCA_024642805.1 Kofleriaceae bacterium
TACTTCTATCTCACCTTTCACGGGCAGGAGAAGTCGACCCCCGATACGCGCAACAACATGGCCGCCCTCACGGACGTCTTGCGCATCCGACTTCGCGAGGTTCTGCGCGAGGACATGGGCGGTGTCTACGGAGTGCGCGTTAGCGGTCGCATCGACAGGCGACCAAGCGACGAATATGGGGTCGTCATCAGCTTTGGCTGTGACCCAGACAAGGTGGAGGCTCTGCAGAAGGCCGTGTTCGCAACCATCGCAGAGATCAAGAAGACGGGTGTCGGCGCTGACTACATCTCGAAGGTCGTCGTTGCTCGCCAGCGTGAACGCGAGCTCGATCTGAAGAACAACCGCTTCTGGTCCGCTGAGCTCGCAGATGCCTATCGCTACGGCGACAAGCTCAAGAGCATCTTGGATGAGTCCTTGCTCGACAAGGTGAGCTCCAAGCAGATCCAGGCTAGCGCCAGCCGCTACCTCAAAGAGCAGCAGTACGTACTCGGCGTGCTCGAGCCAGAGCCGAGCGCTACGGCGCCGACGGCCAGCGCCACCAAGTAGCCCCTGGCGCGAGCAGCGTGCAAAACGCGACAACGAAAAGAGGCAACGAGACAATGAAAAGGGGCGCCGGCATATGCGGGCGCCCCTGGTCGTTTCGGTTGACGGGTAGAGGCGCTAGCGGCCCTTATCGGCCTTGTCTGCCTTCTTCTCCGCTTTGTCGGCTTTGTGCTCGGCATGCTCGGCTTTGTGCTCGGCCTTGTCAGCCTTCTGATCCGAGTTGTCGGCTTTCTTGTCAGCCTTGTCAGCTTTGTTCTGTGCCTTGTCAGCATTGTCGCGGGCCTTGTCGGCGCGGTTCTCGGCTTTGTCAGCCTTGTGGTCGGCCTTCTTGGCACCCTCGCCGTCACCCTTGCGCTCGGCATCGCTTGCCTTCTCGCGAGCTTTGTCGGCTTTGACCTCGGCCTTGTCAGCGCGCTTGTCGGCTTTGTCGGCGCGATTGGCCTTGGCGTCGGCTTTGGCTGCATCCTTCTCCGCTTTGAGGCGCGCGCGCTCGGCTTTGGCAGCGGCCATGGCAGCTTCTTTCTCGGCCTTCACGCGCTCGCGCTCGGCTTTGGCAGCAGCTTGCGCCGCATCACGCTCGGCTTTGGCGGCAGCGCGTGCGGCTTCCCGCTCGGCCTTGGCGGCGTCGCGCTTGGCTTTGGCTTCGGCTTGTGCGGCCTCACGCTCGGCCTTGGCGGCGGCACGTGCCGCTTCGCGCTCGGCCTTGGCGGCAGCACGTGCTGCTTCGCGCTCGGCCTTGGCGGCTTCGAGCGCTGCCTTGCGCTCGGCTTGCACACGCTCACGCTCGGCTTTGCGCTCGGCAGGCGTCGGCTTTGGATTGGCCACCGGTGGGGCAGGCGCAGGAGCGGGGGTTGCCACCGCGGGCCCTGGCTTTGGTGCGGCTGTCGGGCCGTGTCCAACGGGGTGAGGACCGTGAGCGGGCGCCGCGGCAGGCGCGGGCGCGGGCGCCGGGGCCGGCGTGGCCACAGGAGCTGGCGCTGGGGCAGGCACAGGTGCAGGGGCTGGTGCAGGCGCGACAGCTGGCGCAGGGGCCGGGGCAGGGGCTGGCTCTTGTACGGGCGTCGTCGTCGACTTGACGGTACAGGCGGTAAAGCCGATGGCAATCAGGCCGAGATATTTCCATTGAAGTCGTTTCATAGTGCTCTCCTTAAGGACTGGAACAAGCCGGCATTGTACGACGAGCCGTGCTTGATCTCGAATCCTCGCCACTATTCATCGCGATCAGGGCGGTCAATCGAGCGAGATAACGGGGATCTTCGGAGACATGCGAGTCGGTTTGTTGACGATGCTGACCAACACGAAACTGATATTGAGCAAGAGGAACCAAGAGCCGAGCTTGCTCCAGCCGACCATGGTCCACTGCTCGCGTTGACTTGGGTAGGTCCAAGCGTGGGCGAAGGTCGCCACATTCTCCGCGATCCAGATGAAGAGCGACACCAAGAAGAAGCCGAGCAATAGGGGCATCGATCGTCGCTTCTTGTCGACTCGGAAGTAGACGGTGCACGGTCCGTAGAGGGCGACGATGGCGGCGATGAGCAACCAGCGCAGGTCGGGCATGAAATGGTGGCTAAAGAAGTTCACGTAGACAAGCAGGGCCAGCAGGGCCGTGATGCGGCGACGTGGGTAATAGGAAAAGCGAAAATCAAAGAGTCGCCAGATGCGCGCCAGATAACTGCCAACCGACGCGTACATGAAGCCCGAGAAGAGCGGAACCGCGCCGATGCGCAACACACTGGCCTCGGTATAGGTCCACGAGCCCATGCTGGTCTTGAAGACCTCCATGATCGTGCCGACTAGGTGAAAGAGGAAGATCACTTTGGCTTCTTCCCATAGCTCCATGCCTGACCAGAGCAGCAGGATCTGGATTGCGAGGGCCGCCACTACCAGAAGGTCGTAGCGGGCCAAGGCAGCCTGCGGTGGGTACCAACGGTGCGTTGCCAAGAGCAGCGCCAACAAGAGCGCACCGAACATGCACGCCCATGCCTGCTTGATGGCGAAGACAAATAGCTCGTAGAGCAAGCGAGTGTGCCGACTCGAATGCTGCGCTATTCGACTGCCGCGCTCTCGTGCGCGATGCAGAGCTTGCAAGACGGCGCTGCTAGATCGTCTCGGCGCCGTGCCGTGCCCGCCGGTCTCACACACGCTTGCGTCCGTCCACGGCCATATCCAGGGCGAGGGCCATCAGCAAGCCCGCGCCGTAGTAGAGAAGGTCGAGTGTATCGAAGTGCGATCCGACAAGCAGCTGGCTGAGGGTTCCGCGATGGCTGCCCGTGCCGATGAGTTGACTGAACTCGATGGCGAGGGCTAGAGCGGCGGCGATGCCCAGTCGGACTGGCAGCGAGGCGGGGGTGACCAGTCCGAGAAGGCCAACGACGAAGGCGACGGCAAAGGCATCGCCAGCGTAGGAGCGCGCCCACACATGGCCGACGCCGCTGTAGACCAGGGTGCCAAGACCCAATAGCAGGGGCAGGAGTGTGGTGGCGAGCGCGCGCGGGGCAGTCAACCAGAGCTACACGCTCGAACGGATGCGCTTATTTCAGGCTGTCCTTGTGAAACTCTGCCAGGCGAATACGCGTGAGCATGAGCTCGCGCCGGAGTCGCAAAATCACTTCGACCCCCGGCCAGTTGACTTCGAGCTCGCGGACCAAGGTGCGAGAGACCAAGATGGTTTCGACCTCCTCGGGAGCAAAGGACTGCGCGCCGGCGTCGATGAGGCCTTGCTCGGCCAGTGCGCCCAAGAGCTCACGGTCGCCTTCGAGTATCTCGAGTAAGGCCTCGATGCTCACTTTGCTCATAGCTGCACCTCGCTGCGAATAGGATGGGAATAGAGCGCGTCGCTGGCCCGCAGCGATTCCTCGAACTCGGGACTGCTCTTGTCGGGCATACGCACATCGAGCTCTACGTAAAAGTCGCCTTGTTTGTCCTTGCGTTTGAGTCCGCGGCCGCGCAAGCGCAGCTTGACACCGTTTTGCGAGCCCTTGGGCACACTCACCTTGACGCTGCCGTCAAAGGTCGGAACCTCGATGGATGCGCCGTTGATGGCTTCGGAAAGAGTGATCGGTACTCGCAGTGTCAGATCGAGGCCGTCGCGAGTGACAAGCGGGTGAGGTCTGACCCGGGTCTCGATGAGCAAGTCACCATTGGGACCCTTGCCAACCCCGGGGCCGCCCATGCCCTTGAGGCGAATCGTCGATCCAGTATCGGCGCCTTGCGGAATGCGCACCCGCGTCGGCTTTGAGCTGCCCGGCGTGTTCACCGAGACCTCGGCTCCGTGGGCGACCTGGGCCAGATCGAGCTCGGCGACCGCGTAGATGTCGGCGCCGCGTGCCGACACGTAGGCCCGCCCCCCCATGTTGCCACCAAAGAGATCTTCCAAATTGATGTACTCGCTCTCGAAGGGGCGACCGCCTTGCTCACGTCGCTCCTTCCACTGATCGTAGGCCCGTGCCTGTTGCGGATCGAAGCCACCGCGCAGCGACTCCTCGCCAAACTCATCGTAGGCCTTGCGCTTGTCCTTGCTCGACAGGACCTCGTAGGCGCTGGCGATTTCCTTGAAGCGCTCCTCGGCCTTCTCGTCGCCGGGATTTACGTCAGGGTGAAACTTGCGAGCGAGCTTGCGATACGACGCACGCAGCTGCTCGTCGGTGGCCGAAGAGGCCACGCCCAACACGTCGTACAGGGATTTTGTCTTGCTCATGAGCTCCAGGGCGAACCACAGATGTGGGAACTGGCAATTCTGTGATCGAGGCCATGATAAGAACGCTTCTCGCTAAGCGCAATTCGGGTTGCGATGGCAATGGGAGATGCCGCTATACTTTCAAAATGGCGACGCGCGTGGCTCGAATTGCTGGTCTTCTCTTCATCCTCTTCGCGCTGCAGTGCTCGTCCATCGACAATATTCAAGTCGAGACCTCGTCGGAAACCACCATTCCGGCCAGGTCCCTGGTGGAGGACTTGGTTGGCAATCTGGCCTTCCTCGGCTTTGACGGTTTCGATATCTCGCAGAGCGAGGAATTCCAGAACGGTGGCTACACCAAAGACCAGATCGACAGCGTTCGAATCCTGAGTCTCCAACTCGAAATCGTCGCGCCTGAGGGGGCCACCTTCGACTTTTTAGAATCGATACATTTCTTCGTCGAGGCAGAAGGCTTGCCACGGGTGCAGATTGCCGGCCTGGCTGCCATCGCCGATGGCCAGACACTTCTGGATCTGGACATCGACAAGGTCGAGCTCCTCGAGTACGTGGTGTCGCCGACCATCAAGATCACGACGGAAGCCACCGGGCTGCGTCCGGAGCAGGAAACGCAGGTCAAGGCGGATCTGATTTTCGATGTCGACGTCAACGTTGACGGCAGCGTCGGCTGCTAGCGTCTGGCAGCCCGCATCGCGCCCTGGACCGGCCTCTGCTACCTTTAGGGCATGCGCATCATGCCCGTCCTCGTATGTCTGCCTGTGATCGCGGCCTTTACGGTGGTCATCGATCTGCGCGAAGCCGATGCCTGAGGCCTCTCGCCTCCGGTCGGTCCGACTGGCTTACCCTACGAGTGCGACGGCGACCAGGGCAGCGATTCCTGGCGTGCGGGGGCCAGTCTCGGCGCCTTTCGCACCACCATCGTCTTCGACAACGATCAGCATGTCGACATCGAGCAAAGCTCGATAAGTGCCGTGCTCGGCTACCAACTCGCCGCTCGGGTCGGCGTAATTGCCTCGCTAAGTGGCATCCTCGGCGGGCGCATCGAACACACCGACAAGACCACGATGGGCGGTGGCGTGGCCGGCTCGCTAACCGGGACCCTCTTGGCCTTGCCCGAAACTCTCAACCGACCCTTCGTGCTGGCCAGCCTGACCTTCGGGCATGCGCGCAGCTCGGCGATTTCCGATGATGGCAAGTCGCATGACTGGATCGCAAGCGATTTGCGAGCGGGCCTGATGGTCGGCAAGACCTTCGCAAGCAACATCGTTCCCTTCGCCGTGGCTCGCGCCTTTGCGGGCCCGGTGCAGTGGCGACTGGCCGATAGGGAGGTCACCGGCGGCGACTTGCACCACTATGCCGTCGGGCTGGGCGCTACCTATCGCATACCTGGGGCGATCGACGCCTTCGTCGAGCTCTTGCCACTCGGCGAGCAAAGCGTGAGCGCGGGCGCAAGCTTTCCCTTCTAGTGCACTCGCGCTCAGACGCCCAGTGCTTGCATCCAGGGCTTGGCCCGGTAGCGGTCCCACGAATCAGGGAGCACGGTCACGACCGGGCCCTCGAGCTCGCCGCGCATGGCCACCCGCAGGGCGGCCGCTACATTGGTGCCCGCCGAGCCACCGACCAAGAGTCCCTCCTCGCGGATGAGTCGCTTGACCATGGCAAAGCTCTCCTCATCGGAAACTCGCACCGCTTCGTCGATGACCGCGCGGTGGAGATTGGCCGGAGGCTCGCTGGAACCGACACCTTCGACCTCGTAGGCGCCATCGGGGCCGAACTCGCCGGTCTCTACCCAATGGGCCAGAACCGAGCCAATCGGATCGGCGAGAATGATTCGTGCGGACGGGCAGGCGGCCTTTAGGGCGCGACCCACTCCAGAGATGGTCCCGCCGGTGCCACAGGCTGCCACAAAGGCGCCCACTCGTCCGCCGAGCGCTTCGAGAATCTCGGCTCCCGTTTCGCGTTGGTGCACGTCGACGTTGGCAGGGTTGCAAAACTGATCGGCGAGAAACCAGTCTTGCTCACTGGCCATGCGTCTGGCGACGTTTTGGAAATTGTCTGCACTCGACGGCGGTGCGTTGGGCGTGACGATGACGCGCGCACCCAGGGCGCTCAGCGCGACGCGCTTGTCCACAGACATCTTCTCTGGCATCACGCATACCAGTTGGTAACCGCGCACAGCGGCTACCAGCGCAAGTCCGATACCGGTGTTGCCGGCGGTCGCCTCGATGATGGTCATGCCTGGCTGCAAGAGACCGCGCTCTTCGGCGTCGGCCACGATCGCCTTGGCAATGCGATCTTTGATGCTGCCTCCTGGGTTGAGATGCTCGCATTTGACGAGCACGGGCACAGCGAGCTCAGCGCCTATGCTGCGAAGCGGCAACAAGGGTGTGTTGCCAATCTGATCGAGAAGGGTTGCGTGAACTGGGTGCGCGAGCATGCCGCAGTGTAGCCAGGCGGGCCGCCACATCGGGCTCGCGCTCGTCACAGATCATGGGGGCCAGATCCAAAGACTCAGTGCGGCCAGAGCAGATCCGTGCTCGCCAGGGCTTCGGGAAGCT
>JAHEAK010000289.1 GCA_024642805.1 Kofleriaceae bacterium
CTGCGTCATCGAGTCGCGGAGAGTCTGGTTGCCAAGGCCAGCGCAGGGCGTTACTTGCGAACGCCAACCTTGCTGGAGATGTTTGGCGATCGCGGCTTTGTCTTGGGCAACCCCGAGCTCGAGGCCGAGGTCGGCGATACCGGTGATCTAGGCCTGGTCTGGGCACCCTGGCAGGCACACGGACCGGTCGATCGCATCTACCTTGAAGCAGCGGCCTTCGCCTCGCGACCCGATCGACCGATCGTCTTCGTCAACCGCAATGGCCTCGTGGCCCAGGCTATCAACCTCGAGGGCGCGCGCATGCTCGGTACCGAGCTGGTTGCCTCCGTGCGAGTGCAGGAGCGCGTGACCCTTACCGGCAACTACGGCTTTCTCGACGCGCGCAATCGCAGCGAGGGTGCAGCCAACGACAAACAACTGCCTGGTCGCCCACGCCAACACCTCTACGCGCGCGCCGACGCGGCCTTTTCTCCCGGCGGCCACCTCTTGGTGGTGTGGAGCGACGCCTTGCGACTCAGTGGCAACTTTGTCGACGAGCTCAACATCTACGAGTTGCCGCCGCGCTTCCTGCTCGGTGCAGGCATCAAAGTCGAAGTCCTCCGTGATCTTCTGCTTGGGCTCGAGGTCAAGAACGCCGGCGACCTTCGACAACAAGAGGTGGCGCTTCGTCCCGCCCCCGGCCCCGATCTCGCTTCCATTCCCCGGGCCATCAGCGATGTGCACGGCTACCCCCTGCCGGGCCGCTCGATCTACCTACACCTGCAATGGCAGCACTGATTCATGACGTCTCACTCACATTCACAACCACGAAAGAGCGCATGTGCGCCAAGGAACCAACTATGAACACAACCATCAAAGCAATCGCATCCCATCTCTCTGTCCTTAGTATCTGCCTGCTCGCGGCCTGCGGCAGCGATGATGAGCCTATCGATGACGTCGAGGCCA
Source organism: Kofleriaceae bacterium (assembly GCA_024642805.1). Classification (GTDB taxonomy): domain Bacteria; phylum Myxococcota_A; class Polyangia; order Haliangiales; family Haliangiaceae; genus NORP324. The sequence continues at coordinate 946 of JAHEAK010000289.1, forward strand.
GCGCTACCATCGTGACCGTCGGCGGCGACTACGCGGGCGCTGGCGTGCTCAGCGTGGTCAGCGTGCCGAGCATGGACGTGACGGTAAACGCCGTCGCTGGCGTGGTTGGCGGTGATCCTGCGATTCGCCAAATTGGCGATCGACTCTTCATCCTCGATCGCTTTGGTGGCGACTCGGTGACCGTTCTCGATCGCGATCTCAGCGTTATCGGTCAGGTCAGCACGGGGGCCGGCTCCAACCCTCAGGACGTGGCCGTGATTGGCGACACCCTCTACGTGGCAGCATGGGATGCGGGTGGCGTCCTCGTCATCGATCTCGCCGACATCGCGGGCGGCATCGTGAGGGAGATCGATCTCTCCGATCTCGATAGCGAGGATCAGGTTCCCGATTGCAACTCGCTGGCGGCCGTTGGCAGCAAACTCTTGGTCACCTGTCAGATCATCGATCGCTCGACCTTTGCACCACGCGGCAATGGCAAGCTCGCCGTCATCGACACTAGCGATGACTCGATCGAGACCACACTGGATCTCGATGCCAGCAATCCCTTCGCACAACTCGAGTCGCTTCCTAGCGGCGACGTGGCCTTCTCGACCGCACCCGGCGCGCTCTTCGGAGGCAGCAACGACACCGGCTGCCTCGAGCGCGTGTCGATGACGGGCACGCCGAGCATGATGCCGTGCCTGTCGAGCAATATGGACCTTGCGGCCTATCCCGCAGACGTGTTGGCGGTTGGCGAATCGATCTATTTCGTCAACGTCGCGAGTTTCACCGAGTCCGACATTCGCGTCTTCACCGACGGCAGCGTGGCGGAAGCGGGGCTGGCTCCTCTCGGTAGCAATCTCGCCGGCCTTGCTGCCTGCCCAACGGGACACCTGGTCGTCGCCGACAACAGCGATGGCGCCCGCGGACTGCGGGTCTTTGATGCCGAGCTAGCACCAGCGAGCGAGGATGTGCTGGACGTCGGTTGGCCAGCTGCCTTCGCGCCCAACAACGCCACCATCTGCTGGTAGGTAAGAGCGCCAGCTCGCGCTACGACAGCGGGCTGGCGGCTCGGCTCACGGGCTGGCGGCTGAGCTCGCGGGCAAGGAGTGCTGTCGCTGGCTACTGGGCCCACTCGGGTGTTGGCGGCTCGAGCGGCTTCTTCTTGGCGGGCTTGCCAGGCGCGTTGCCTGGAGCTTTCGCACCAGAGTTCTTCTGAAGAGCGGATTTCGGAAGGGAAGGGTTGCCGCCCTGCGCCTTGCTCGCGCCGGCCGGCGCCTTGCCGGGGGGTGCCGCCGCCTTGACCGGGCTGTTCACGCCCATGGCTCTGGGGCGCGCGGGCGCTGGCGTCGCTGGCGGCGTTGCCACCGGGCTTGGCGTCCCAGGCGCGGCAGCGGGCAGGTGCAACTCGATGCGAGTTTCGCCGGTATCGCTGAAGTCCTCTGGATGGACCACGTGGAAGCTGGGCGGCTGGCCTGCGCGCTCGATACGCAGTTGCACTTCCTGGTGCGTGCTCAGATTGCCGATCGACACATCGGGCGTGGTGCCCACGAAGAGCCAGGCGTTGGCGGCCGTTGGCGTGCTGGCAATGTGCAGGCTCGCCGGCCGAGGCACCGTGGCGCTGGACTCGTCGTCGGCGATGACCAGCGGCGTGTCAGCATCGGGAACCAGCGTGAGCGAAGCCTGCGCGTAGCGAGCGCCGTTGCTGTCACGCACCCAGCTCTGCGGGCCGAGCGTGCGCTCCTCGCTGTGATAGCCCTCGTGTTCGAGGCGGATGCGGTGTGCGCTCTCGCCATTGACGACAAGGGTCTGGATCGGAGTTCTTCCGAGGAACATCCAGACCTCGGCACCTGGATCGCCGGAGACCGCCAGCGAGCTCACCTCGGGCTTCACGGCCGGAGGGGCGATCTTGCTGGCCGTGTTCGTGCCACTCTGGCTGTACCAGAGCGCGGCTCCGGCACCGGCCAGCGCCACCAGACCGGCGAGCCACAGGCCACTGCTCTTTCGAGTGACGCGCATCTCTTCCGCCGAGAGCTCGACCTCGGTGGGCATGGCCATCGGCGCCACCAAGAGCGTCGAACCTCGCCGTGCGCGCGCGTGCTCGGCATCGGCGAGCTGCTCGCCGCCCAGAGCCCCGCCCAGAGCCCCACCCAGAGCCCCACCCAGAGCGCCCTTATCGAGTGGAACCATCTCCGGTCTATGGGATCGAGCACGAGCGGAACGGGGCTCGGCCTCGAGCGAAGGCGCCTTCCACTCGATGGCGGTCTCGATCGCAGGCGCCGAGCGCATATCGACGATGGCATCTGCGGCCACCGGGATGCCAGGCGTGGACGCCCGGCGCACCACGTTGCTCGACACACTGCTCGAGGTCGTACCGCGCGCGATGCGAGGCACGGCACTGCTCTCGGCGGCAGCCCCTTCACCTAGGGCGAGCTGCTTTTCCTCGGCCCGCAGACGCGCCAACATATCTTCTGGCACCCGCGCGGTCATGGGCTCGTCATCGAGATCGAGGCGCTGGGAATTGCTGGTCAGGGCCGCCAGCGATGGCAGAGGGGCCGCTACCGGCGCGCTCACGGGGGCGGAGCCACGACCAGCGATTCGGATCGGCATGGCCTCGTGGCGCTGTTTCCAGCGTTGCTCGGCGGCATCGGCGGCTTGCGCAAGCAAGGGCTCGAGGAAGCCTGCGAATCCCAGACTTGAGAAGACCAGCTGGTACTCGCGTGCGAAGCCCTCAAGAGCGAGCTGAATCTCTTGCGCGCTCTGATAGCGATCTTCTGGCTTCTTCTCGAGACAGCGCAGGACGATCTCTTCCAGCTCCGCGGGATACTCCATGAAGCTCGACGGCGGCTTGATCTGGCCCTCGACGATTTCTTTGATGAGCTGATACTCGGTGCTGCCCCGGTACAGGCGCTTACCGGTGGTGAGCTCGTACAAGATGATGCCGAGCGAGTAGATGTCGCTGCGCCGATCGACGCCGTCGCCGACGCACTGCTCGGGCGACATATAGGCCAGCTTGCCCTTCAAAGTGCCAAGAGCGGTTTCGGTCTTGCGACCTTCGGCCTTGGCGATGCCGAAGTCGACGAGCTTTACCGAGCCCTGACGAGTGAGGAAGATGTTGTGTGGCGTGACATCGCGGTGGACGATGCCAAGGGGCTCGCCGTCGTAGCCGCGCTTGTCGTGGGCGTAGTGCAGACCCGCGGAGATGGAGACCACGATGTGCAGCGCGTGCTCCCATGGCAGGGGCAGGGCGCGATCGGCGAGCACCTTGCGCAGGGTGCGCAGGTCGGTGCCGTCGAGGTACTCCATGGCCATGAAGTACTCGCCGTTGTCCTGACAGGCGTCATAGACCTGAACCACGTTTGGATGATCGAGGGTGGCGGCGATGCGCGCCTCGTCGAGGAACATGTTGAAGAGCTCTTCGCTCTCGGCCAGCTGCGGCAGGATGCGCTTGACCACCACCTGTTTTTGAAAGCCGCCGACCCCGGTAGCGTGGGCCAGGTAGATCTCGGCCATACCACCGACAGCGAGCTTTTTCTGCAGCTCGTAGCGACCGAGAAAGGGCTTGGCGGCTTCCGGGTTCGTCAAGATGAGGCGCGTTATACAGCGAGACTTGCCTACATGAATAGCCTTAATCAGACCAGCGGCCACATCGCTGCGCGACGGGAGATCTAGCCTGTTATTCCAGAGGCTTATCTAGGCTCGCCGAGGACGAGGGTGTTGCTATTGGCAACGCAGGAGATGTATTTGATATTACGGAGGCGGAACGCGCCTCCTCAGCGTTTTGGCTGGGCGCAGTAGACTTCCGCGATGATGGCGATGTCGCTCTCAGTGCTCTGGTTGCGGTAGTCGCACTGCCAACCGGCTTGCAGTCGGACATCGCTTGCCGAAAAGGGAGCACTTGCCGAAAGTGCGGCACGCCAGACAGGGGCGGCCGTACAACCTCCTGTAATTACAAGGTCGGACGGCTGCTCGCATTTGACAACCGCCGAGCCCACCAGTCCGGGGCCGACCACGATACGGGCTTCGCGACGATGCATGTCGGCCTTGCCGCCCAGCACGGCAACAGGCCCAGGCGGCCCGGCCGGACCCTGGGTTCCCTGCGGCCCTTGCAGGCCTTGTGGGCCCTGAAGCCCCTGAATTCCTTGAGGTCCTGCGGGGCCCGCCGAACCGCGCGCGCCATCGGCGCCGACCGGGCCGACCACGCCTTGCTCACCAGGAGGACCAAGCGGGCCTTCGGGACCGGGCGGGCCGTCCAGGCCTCGGGGGCCGTCCGGGCCGGGCGGACCGTGCAAGCCGGGGCCGCCTTCTCGAGCTAGCTCCTTGGCGATACGAGCTACATCGACGGCCGTGCCGTGGCTCTCGATGCGCACCAGCTCCTCTTGCAAGTGGCTCACGCGCTCCTCGAGAGCCTTGACCCGAGGGTCTTCCTTCGAGGCTGTTCTGCCGCAGGCCGCCAAGAGTGCACAGCCCGCAAGCAGCAAGCGCATGTGTCGGCCTCGCCCCATGCACGCACTCTACAACCCTTCGGCGCGATTGCCGTTTTTTTGCCCAAATCGCCTGCGGCGCTTACTTATAGAGAATGATCGAGCTTTCCAAAGTGAGCTTGCATCGAGGGCAGGTTTCCGTGCTGGACGGTGCCTTCCTTCGAATCGAGAAATCACAAGTCGTGCTCGTCTCTGGGCCCTCGGGAATCGGCAAGACCTCATTACTCAGTCTCATTGGCGGCTTCCTCACTGCCGACGAGGGCGAGGTGAAAGTCTTTGAGCACGACGTCGCTCGCATGCGCCTCACCTCGACCGCGCTCTTGCGCCGGAAGCTGGCCTTCGTTCCGCAAGAGCTCGAGCTCATCGGTGACTTGAGCGCCCTGGCCAACGTGCGCCTGGCACTCGAAGTCTGTGGCGAGTCTCGACGCGAAGCCAAGGAGCGCGCCATCCAGGCTCTGGATGCCGTCGACATGGCCGATTTCGTCCATCGCAAGGTCTGCGAACTCAGCACCGGGCAGCGTCGTCGGGTATCGCTGGCGCGCGGCCTGGTGCGCGACGCTGACATCTTCGTCGCCGACGAGCCCTCCAACGATCTCGATGCCGAGCGGGTGCTGCAGCTGGTTCTGCTCATCGAAGAGATGCGCGAGCGCGGCGCTGCGGTCGTGATGGCAACCAACGATCCGCGCATGCTGGCCCATGCTCAGCAGAGTCATTGGCGGCACTTGGCCCTCACCTGCGGCCAGTTGATTCCCGGGGACGTGTCCTCCCTCTTTAGTGCGAGACCTGCGAAAAACTCTCAGAGTCGCAACGAGGACGACACCGTGCCGAATGTCTTGCCCTTTCCGATCAGCGCCGTGGTGGGAATCGAATGAAGAACCGCTATCGCATCATTGCTCGCCAGAAGCGCGAGGCGGAGCGTCGGCTGCAACGTCCTCGCCTGGGCGAGGATGGCTTTGCAGCCACCGAGGCCGAGCCCGTCGAGATGGTCTCCGAGTTCATCGATCTGGTCACGGGTGGGCTTGCCGATCCTCGACCGCTCAAGCGAGCCAGGCGCAAATGACTCGCTCGCTCCGACTCCTTGGCTACGCGTTCATGCGAGCGCTTGCCAGCATCAAGCGACGTCCCCTGATCGCGGCGCTGACCGTTAGCGTCATGACAATCGCATTGGCCCTGGTTGGGCTGGCGCACATGGCCGAGCGCAATCTGCGCAGCGCAGGCGAACACTGGGGCTCTGGCGTGCAAATGATCGTGTATCTCGACGAGGGAACCAGCGAGAGCCACGCCAAGCAACTCAGCGATGCGCTGGCTGCGCTGCCGGCCGTGCAAGAAGTCCACTACGTGCCGCC
>JAHEAK010000290.1:0-1508 GCA_024642805.1 Kofleriaceae bacterium
GGCGGAGGCTTTGAGGCCGCCCAGGGCGGCATCGCTGGCCGCGTCACTTGTCGTATCGGGCGCGACCTTGCTCGGCTTGGCAGGCTGCTTACCAGGTTCCGAGCGACTCTTGCAGTTCACACTCGCAAGCAGGATTCCGAGGAGGCAGGCGATGATCCTGGGCTGTAGCATGCGGCGATGATACGTCCCCCGTCCTGTCGAGGCACCCGCAGGCGCGCAAAGATGAGCGCGCGGTCCCTACGAAATCCGAGCGACTAGAGGTTGGCGACGCGCTTGGGGTCTTGAACCCGAAGGGTGTGCACCGAGACGTAGTCTTCTTGGCCCTTGCCATAGCCGCGCAGCTTGTTGGCGGTGGCTGCGTCGAGAAGCCCACCAAGTGGTTGCGTCACCAGCGGGAAGCGATCGATAGCAGCGCGGACCTTCAGGTCCCAGCGCTTCCAGTGGCGGTCCAAGTCATCACCTGAAACGCGTCCGCGACAACCTGTTGCGCAACAGCTGATCGCCATCGGCGTTGGCAGGTTGAACATGCCGTAGTCGTCGGTGAGCTCCTCGTCGGCGGCGATGTCGCGGATGGCGATTTCGAAGCCGTAACCCGTGCTGAGGGAGTTCGGGTTACACGAGTGATTTACGAACTTTGCGTGATCCCAGCTGAGAATGCGAACCCCGCGCCCGTCGATGTAGGAATACCTCTCGATGACCTCGAGCAGGGCCTTGTCGCGGAGTCGAACGTCGTCGGGGGTAATCTCGACTTCCAGCGCGTCCCAGGCGTAGGTAATGGTTCCGGCAGCGATCGGTCTGGTGGCGAAAACGCCGTGCCCGATTTCATCGCTAACCCATCGGACTTCAGTATGTGGGTGGATCACTTTACTACTTCTAATACACGCACTGTTTGGGGCACGAAAGACAAAAATGACGGAATTGTGGGGCGCCCTGCTGATTGTCTGACCAGGTTTCTGGCCTGCGACGCGAGGTCGGCGTTGCCAAGATGCGCTTCGGCGAGCGCAGCTGCGTCCCACAACTCTTGTCTCGCTTTGCACTTGCAGTACTATCGGCACCGCCGCTAGCGGGATTAACTCAGTGGTAGAGTGCTAGCTTCCCAAGCTGGACGTCGAGGGTTCGAATCCCTTATCCCGCTCCAACGAACACGGTCAGTTAAACACCCTTGTTTCGCTGGCCGTTTCTCTTTTCGGGGTCCGGTCCCTTTCCAAGTCCCTACCTCTGCTTCCCGCCCTGGACCAAACGAAGTGCACCTTTGACGGCTTCTCGCTTTTCGTCGAGGTCCACGTTTGAGTAGCGAACCTGCATGGACTCAGTGACGTGGTCCAAAAGTGCTCGTCGCACAATCGGGTCCACCTGACATGGGCACACTGCTCTGCATCGACGTAGATGCCACGAAGCGCACCCAGCCGGTTCGCTAGATGCTGAGGAAAGCCGGTCGAACCCTCTAGCTCTTCGGTCTTTGAGCTATCCAGCCACTGCCAAACCTCTCGGATTCCACGCTCTCGTTT
>JAHEAK010000290.1:1518-6727 GCA_024642805.1 Kofleriaceae bacterium
GCTGGCTCGCTCCTGCTTGTTCTTTACGACGAAACCCTTGATGAAGACCGAGAGCGCTTGCCGCACATCATCTTCGGTCGCCGGCTCAGCGCTGACCTCCAGATGCTGAAACGGGTCCGGTGCGCAAGGCTTAGTCTTCTTCTTTCTTCCCATCCTCTTGTCGATTGTTTGGTGCCAGAAAGAAGCGCCCCCAGGCTGGGAAGTCGCACTGAAGCTCACAGAAATCGTCAAAGTAGGCGAGCCCGAGGCGTTCAAGGCGTGCAACGACAGTCTTGACTACTTCGTCATCGAACAGCGGTCCAAACGAAATGAACTCACTGCTTTGATCAAGTGGCTCTGCCACCTCGAACACCTCTAGCAGAGTCGCAAGTTCGATCTGATGTCGCTCAAGCGGCTCCCGTCGAATCACCAGGCCGATCTGAGGGCTTGCCTCTACAGCCCCGCGTGCCCTCTGTGCGCGTGCTGCCGAGAGCAATTTGGGAATGTCCTGCCGCGCACCAGCGATGAAGTCCTGGTCATCGCGGGTTGCTCCGACAAGTTCGATGTCCTGATCACTTGTCTGGATGAAATCGCTGCCGCTCTCATGATCCCTGCCTTCAATGAACGAGCGCCAGGGGCCAGCAGTCGCCTTGGATGCTCGCTCCTCAATGGCATCGAGTTCTTGGTCGGGGATTTGGGGAGCTTTCACGGCCAGATCAATCCATCGTGCTTGGCGATTCACAAGTTATCGGAATTGCGAAAGGTTGTCACTGCTGACTACGATGCCAACGAAGGTGCCCCAAGTATCAAAAGTCGGAGCAATTGGCGACATCCATGCGGAGGATGTCCGGCTCTCGGCTGTCCTGCGCTACCTGGCCGATGTGGGCGTAGACAAGGTTCTCGCAGTCGGTGACATCGTGGATGGGCCTGGAGATCCCCTTCGGTGCTGCCGGTTGCTGGAGGAGCACCAGGCCGAGGTCGTCATGGGGAACCATGACCGCTGGCTGGTGAAGGACGCGGTGCGGGCTGAGGCTGCATCGGGCGCAACGGATGAGCTGCGCGATTTCCTGGAGGCTTTGCCCGCAACTCGCGAGTACGAGACACCGGCAGGGCCCCTGTTGTTGTGCCACGGCCTTGGAGAGAACGACATGAATCGGCTGACGCCGGACGACTATGGGTATGCCCAGGAGGCGAATGATGAGCTGCAGGAGCTGCTCGCCACGAAGCAGTACCGCTTCGTCATCAACGGGCATACCCACTGCCGCATGGTGAAGGACTTTGGGGGCGTCACCATCATCAACGTCGGGACGCTGTTTGGGGAGCACGAGCCCTGCTTTGCGATCATCGATCTTGAGAACGCAGAAGTCGTCTTCTACGACGTGGACGAGGTCAGCGCGATCCGAGAGGCATCCCGCTTTCCCCTCTGAAAGTCCCTACCAAAGTCCCTACTTCTGCTGTGACGGCACGGAATGTCGTGAGACGCCTGGAGACGTTAAGTTCCCGTGATGTCGTTGTTTCAGTAGTGGTTTCAATGGGGACTGCAAAGTTCCCAAGCTGGACGTCGAGGGTTCGAATCCCTTATCCCGCTCCACCTAAAGCATGAAGCCGCTTGAAGATGCTCGCCTAGGACATTTCCTGGTCGTGCGTTTTTTTGCGTTTCGGCACGCAAACGAGAGGGGAGCGCGAGCTACTCGGGTTGGGCGACGGCCAAAAAGCCAGTCTCACGACTGTCGTAGCCTGGCATGGTCTCGATGATCCCGCGCAGCCAGTCTGACTTGACCATCTCGAAGAAGACTTGCGTTGGTCGGTGGTAGAAGGCCTCGTCGGTGGTGAGCAAGTCATAGCGCTCCCAGAGCAGCGGGACAAAATCGAGACCGAGACTGCGCGCAGGCGCCAGGGTTCCAAGGCCCACATCGGCTCTACCTTCGGCAACGGCGGTCGCGACTTCGAGATGAGTCGCCAGTGGCAGTTCCGCTGCATCTAGCTTTGTGTCAGCAGCTCGGGCCTCCTTGATGAGCTGGTCCTGAAGCAAGCGAACACCGGAACCAACCTCGCGACTTGCGATGCGCGCACGCAGACGAAGGACATCCGCAAAGTCACTGACCTTCTTGGGATTGCCCCTTGGCAGGATCAGTCCAACCTGTCGGTGCGCCAGCGTGACAAGCAGGGCGCGTTTGCCGGCGAAGGCTTCGGCTACCTGCGGGCGGTTGTATTCGCCACTCTCGCGATCGCGAAGGTGAACTCCCGCTATGTGTGCGCGCTGCTCGCGGATGGCAGCGATGCCCGCTATCGAATTCATTGCTGCGGATGTCAAGAGCAGGGCCGGGTGCCGACGATTGAACTCGCGCTGAAGAATCTGCAAGAGCAAGTCATCGGCACCGACCATCACCAGGTGATGTGGCTGCGCGCTCTGGATGCCGCCCGGAGATTTCGCGTCGTCTTGCGCCAGCTGCTTGCGCGACGAGCTCTCGATCCACTCTTGCACAAGTCGCCGCGAGAACACCCACCGACCGACGATGCGAGTGCCTGGCAGTCGTCCCTGCCGGAGCAGGCGATAGACCTGTTTCTCGTGGATTCCCAGGTACTCAGCGAGCTCGCGGGTGGAGAGCATGTCCGTTGGCATCTCATGAAAGTAACCAAAAGGAACTGAAAGTGCGCAAAAGGAACAAGCGGTGGTCGGTTTCTCCTCCAATTGCCGAAGATCATTGATGCTTTTCGAGTGAACTCCTCGGCCCTCTTGGTGTGCGCCACCCTTAGCCTCACCGTTGGACTGGCTGTGTTTCGACCGGATGTGCGTCTCTTCCGCTTCTCGCCCGGGCGAGCCGCCATCCTTGGCGTTGTCATCTTACTTAGCGCGCAGCTCCTGCGACCCGACCAGCTCGTCGAAGCCGCGCACCTGCAGTGGCGACCGCTGCTCACGCTCATCTGCATCATGCTCATGACTGGCGTGGTTCATGAGGTCGGAGCCTTTGAGCGTCTCGCCGCCTGGATGGAAAAGGACGCGCGGCAACATGACGCGACTCGTACCTTTCGCCTCGTCTTCGTGGCCAGTGTGATCACGCCATCGCTTCTCAATAACGACGCCGCGATCTTGATTCTCACGCCTCTTGTGATCGCGTTGAGCCGACGACTCTATCCCGGCAACCAGGCCGTCACGATAGCCTTCGCCTTTGCGGTCTTTCTGGCGCCCGGCGTTGCGCCCTTCATCGTGTCCAATCCGATGAACATGATCGTAGCCGAGTTCTCGGGTCTCGACTTCAACGCCTACGCCGCCATCATGTTGCCCATCTCCATTGCAGGTGCGCTCCTTACTTACTACGTGCTCCGCTTTGTGTTTCGCGACGAGCTGCGCTCAGCAAGGCCATCGCCCGCGGGGCCGGAGACACGCTCGCATCGCCATGCGGGAGAACGGCCCGTTGTTGCCCTCTTGCTCATGGTCTTCCTCGCCTATCCCATCGGTGCCGCCTTGGGAGTCGACATCTGGTTTATCGCCGCCGCGGGCGCCACCTTCTCGCTCGTGCTTGCCCGCCTCTATCTCATTGCCCCTCTCGCCAAGATTTCACGCCACGTGTCTTTCGACATCCTGGCCTTCCTCTGGGGCATCTTTGTGATCGTTGGCAGTTTGCGCGGCATTGGTGCGGTCGACTGGCTGGCCTCGCTCTATGGCGGTGCCGCCCCCGACAGCGGCAAACAGGTGCTGACCATCGGCGTAACCTCCGCTATCGGTTCGGCGCTCATCGACAACCATCCCATGTCGATACTCAACATGCTGGCCATCGGCGCCGAAGACTCCACAAAGCCACTTCTGGCGGCGTTGGTCGGCGGCGACATTGGCCCTCGTCTCTTGCCGATTGGCTCGCTGGCGGGCTTGCTATGGATCGATTTGTTGCGACGAGGCCGAGTCGAAATCTCGGTGTTGCGCTTCCTGCGTCTGGGCACCATCGTCCTTTTGCCGACCCTGAGCCTGTCGCTGTGGATGCTTTGGGCCATGTAACTGCGAATATTACCGAGCCGCAAGTCAGCGACCCGAGAGTGTGTGGGGCTGCGAGTCGTCGGAGCAGCCAGGGTGCTCGCGGCCGAGATCAGCGTGCAAGAGCGCGAAGGACGTCAGGAGAAGATACTTCGCTTGCGACCGAGCGTGCCCCTCACGCCCTACACCCGCTATGAAATCATCTCGGGATTGACCACGACGACTGGGTCTTCCTCAGCGAGCCATACGAAATGGACGAGCTGAGCATTTCTCACCTCAGCTGCAATCCGCAGCCCTCGATCCTGCGACCAGGTGAGCGCTACTGCGCGTCGCTCTCGGCCGTCGACCTGGCTGGCAGCGTGTCGGCCCCGGTGGATGAACTCTGTGCACAGGCGAGGGCCTGTCGACCCGCTTCGGCGACCGACGAGTCAGGGCCCAGCCCCGAGTGTCTCGAGCTCGACGAGGGCGAGAGCGGCGGGCCGGAAGAGCAGGGCGGCTGCAGCCTCGGCCATTCGGCTTCGTCAAGCGCTGGCTTGTTCTTGCTGGCGTTTCTGGCACTGGCTCGCCTTGGCCGTCGACCCACCAGCGCCTAGGCCGGATCCGCGAGCGAGGCGCTGGCCACTAGCAGCGCTCAGTCTCGCGAAATGCCTCGCTGGAGCTGGCTCGGCCGCCGACGGGCCATGGCTTGGCAAGGTGGCCGGGCCGCATGGGCTTAGGTTTGAATATCAAAGACAATTCCCGTCTTAGGGCCTCGCCTCAACGTGCTACATTAGCTGCCGATGGCTTCTGAGGACTGGACCTTTGTGTCCCTACCTGAGCTCACCCGAACCGGGGTGCGCCACAGCGAGTCGATCTTGCCATCGCCCTTTGCCTCCGACGATCCGACCATGGCCGGCGGTGGAGAGACCCGGGCCAATGGCCGCGGCGCGCCACGTTTCCGGGAGCAAGACGATACCGACGAGCTGCTTGTCTTCGAACGCCCCGGGGAGCTCATCACCAGCGAGTCCGATGCGCTCTACACCCGTTTCGACGGCGAGGACGACACCGATCTTTTGCATGCGGCGGCGTCCTTCGTTAAGCGCACGTCTCGCAAGAAACGCGACGACTCCACCGACTACGATACCACCAGTGCCTCGCAGTCCAATCGAGACACGGGGCCGATGGAGGCGGGCAATGAGCACTACCCGGCCACGACCATCGTCGGTGACATTCAGCACCTCAGCGTCGTTCAGGCCTTTCCCACCGACAGCAACATCATCG
>JAHEAK010000291.1 GCA_024642805.1 Kofleriaceae bacterium
CGCTGACGGTCTTGAAGACTCCGTAGGAGCCGAAGACCATCACCACAAAGAGGATGCCGACTTTGACGGCCGCGCTCACGTTCTTCATCGCGGGCGGGTCTCCTCTTCCTCTTGCCGAGGGCTGGCTCCACCAGTTACTCCGGCCGTCGAGACGAAGGTGTGCACGTACTCGTCGCTCGAGTGCAAGAAATCGTCTGGGCTGCCGCAGGCGACGATCAGCCCGTCACGCAACATGCTGACCCGCTGCGCGATGCGGAAGACCGAGGCCATGTAGTGCGAAATCACCACCGAGGTCACCTTGAAGCGCTCGGCGGTCGACATGATCATCTCGTCCACGTTGAGCGTGGCGATTGGATCCAGCCCCGTCGTTGGCTCGTCGTAAATCAGAATCTCGGGCTGTAACACCAAAGCGCGCGCCAGGCCAACTCGCTTGCGCATGCCGCCGCTGAGCTCGCCTGGAAACTTCTTCTGCGTGCCTGCCAGGCCGAGGGCCTCGAGACGGTCGGCGACGATGTCGGCGATTTCGCTCTGGCTCTTGCTCGTGTGCTCGCGCAGAGGAAAGGCACAATTGTCCTCGACGGTGAGTGAATCGAAGAGCGCAGCAAACTGGAAGACCATACCGAACTTGCGCCTAAAGCCGGTGAGCTCCTTGGGCCCAAGCTCAAAGACGTTGGTGCCGTCGACCCAAACGCCGCCTTTGTCAGCGCGCAATAGCAACATGAAGTGCTTGACCAGCACCGATTTGCCCGCTCCCGAGCCGCCGAGGATGACATTGACCTTGCCGCGCTCAATGTCGAGATCGACGCCCTTTAGGACCTCGTGTTTGCCGAAGGCCTTACACATACCCCGCACGCGGATATGCCAGCGTTCGTCCTTCTGACGAAGCTCTTGCTCGCTGAGCGCTGGAGGTTGATGCAACACCTTAGTGTCCAACCGGGAAGATAACGAGCAAAACCTCGGTGACGAAATAATCGAGCACGAGAACCGACACGGAGCTGGTCACCACGGCCTTGGTCGTGGCGATCCCGACGCCACGTCCGCCGCCCGAGGCGTTGTAGCCGTAGTAGCAGCCGATGAGCGCCACCGTAAAACCAAAGATACAGCCCTTGATGAGCCCTTTGGTGACTTCGACGAAATCGACCATGAGCTTGAAGTTGAGAATGAACTGCCCCTCATCACCGCCCATTTGCGTGACCGCGACCAGATAGGCCCCACCCATGCCGATGATGAAGAAGAGCAAGACCAGGATGGGCGTCATGAGCGCACCGGCCACGATGCGCGGCAACACCAAGTACTGGATAGGATCGACGGCCATCGATTCGAGGGCATCAATCTGTTCCGAAATACGCATCGTGCCAAGCTCGGTGGCGATGCCGGCGCCGACGCGGCCTGCCAGCATGAGCGAGGTCAAGACGGGTCCGAGCTCCGCTGCGATGGAAACGCCGGTGGTGCCGCCCACGATGTGATCGAAACCGAAGATGCGAAATACGTGCACGCTCTGTAGGGCGGTGACCATGCCGGTGAAGAGACCCACCAGCAGCACGATAGGTAGCGATCCAAAGCCGATGTACTCCATGGCCTCGACATAGGTACCTGCCCGGAAGGGTCGACGTGGAAGCCAGGCAAAGGCTTTGAGACCAAGAAGCACATGTCCACCGACGGTCTCGAGCATGCCGGTGGCGGGCGCAAAAGCCTGACGCACACCCTCCATGATGGCTTGCCGCAGACTGAGCTCTTCGGGGGCGCCTTGCGAATCACTTCCGGCCATGCGCCTAGTGCAGCCTTTCGTCGTAGGTGCGCGGCACTCGCTTGGAGATGCCGCAGGTGAGCTCGTACTCGCTAACGCCCGCTTGCTTGGCGAGCTGGGCAACGCTGATGCTCTCCGCGCCCTGGCTGCCGAGGAGCACGACCTCGTCGCCGATGGCAGCAGCAGGCAGGTCGGTCACATCGACGACGATCATGTCCATCGAAACGGTGCCGACGATGGCCATGCGGGCGCCACCAATGAGGGCGTGGCCCTTGCCACTGATGTTGCGTGGAAGGCCATCTGCGTAGCCAATCGGCACGATGGCCAGCACCGAGTCGCGCTTGGCTGTCCAGGTGGCGCCATACGAAACCCGCGCTCCTGTCGTCACATGGCGTAGCTGGGTTACCTGCGAGCGCAGACTGATGGCCTGGCGAAGACCAACGCCTGGCCCTGCCCCGTTGCCATAGAGGGCGAGGCCGGGTCGTGCCAGGTCATAGCGAGCTGCCTCGAAGCGCAAGATGCCGGCGCTGTTGGCCACGTGATAGCGCACCTCGGGTGCCACGCGCTTGCGACATGTGGCCACGATGCCAGCGAAGCGCCGCAGCTGCTCGTGCGTCATGCACTGCGCATCGCTCGCTTCATCCTCGTCGGCACAGGCCAGGTGCGAGGCGACCCCAACCAGACGTAGGTTCTTGGCAGACTCGATCTGACTAAGAACATCTCCCAAGGACCCTTCGTGCAGGCCCAGACGTCCCATGCCGGTATCGATCTTGAGGTGCAGATCGAGAACACGAGTGCGCTTGCCAGCGGCCCTGGCAAGTGGGGCCAAGTGCCTCTCGTCGGAGATCATGGGCATGAGCTCGTGCTCGACCATGAGATCGTGGGAATCCATTAGCGAAGGCCCCATGACCAAGATACTGGAGGTGATGCCCGCCGCCCGCAGCTCAATGCCCTCTTCCACCAAACTGACGGCGAAGCCAGCCACGCTCCTTGCCGCTTCCAGTGCGCGCGCGACGGACACAGCGCCGTGCCCATAGGCGTCAGCTTTGACCACGGCCAAGACCGGCGAGTGAGCGAGCTCGGAGAGCCGACGCGAGTTCGCCACCACTGCCTGCAGATCAATGTTCGCCCGGGTTGGACGAATCGCTGGGCCCCAGTCCACGACCTCATTAACCTCTAGTCCTTGCATGGCTGTCAAGCTAACGCCCCAGAGTGTCACGGGATTCCACGCCTAGCCGCTGAAATGAGGAAGGGCCCGCCGGGGGAGCGGGCCCTTCGCAAAACTCGCAGGGGGGGGGCTTGGAGGGGGGTGGGATGCGAGTGCTTCTGCGTGGATTGCCGGGGCTAGCAGGCAGCGGCGCGACTGGACTTGGCCATCAAGGCATTGGTGACCACAAGCGATCGACCGCGAGCGATGATCATGCCGTCACGAGCAAGCTGATTGAAGGCTCGAGAGATGGTCTCGCGACAGGAGCCGATCATGTTGGCCAGCTCTTGTTGCGTTGGGCGTCGGCGAACCAGAATGCCTTCGGCTGCTGGTGTGCCCTCTTCTTCGGCGAGAGACACCAGGCGATGCACCAAGCGCTCGTTCACGTCGCAGAGGGCCAGCTGGGCGATGCTCTCGTCGGCACGGCGCAGACGTGCAGCCATCTCGCCGAGCAAGTTGAGTGCGGTGGTCGGGTGCCGCGAGATGTGTTGCATCAGATCCTGGCGGTGCAAAACCACGAGGGTCGTCGGCTCGGTCGCAATGCAGTTGGCGGAGCGCTCTTTGCCATCAAAGAGGGACATCTCGCCAAAGCACTGACCGGGTCGTAAGAGGGAGAGCGTTACCTCTCGGCCGTTCTCGCCAAAAATACCGACCTTCACACGGCCGGCGATGATGAGGAACATCGCGTCGCCAGGTTCATCCTGCGTGACGATGGTACCGTGCGCGGGCACGCGACGAATGGAAGCGCGCTGTGCGAGGTCCTCGACGGCATCGATGGACAGGCTGTGAAAGAGTGCAGCGGAGGCAATGGAAGAGCGAATGCGAGCGCTCTCCTCGTTGACGGGACTGGTAAATGTCGGGCGAGCAAAGCTAAAGGTCATAGGAACTCTCCAAGGGTGAAAGGTGGTCCAAGCAAGCTCTTACCTAAGCAAAGGGTGTTCCGAATCGGGTTTAGTGTCTGTCCACTTGTGGCTTCAAGCACTTGTGATGCACATGCCCCTTTCTGCCTGTGTCCGGCGGTTCACAGAGCGCAGAAAGCTGTGACGTCCGTGTCGCGGTCGTCACGGTTTTTCGCATTCCCCTGCACTTTCAAATAGGTAGGTGGATGCACCACATCCCAGCCCCCCGTACGGGACGCTGGTCGCCCGCCGATCCCGGACACCTTCGAGGGGCGTCCGGTTTTGCGACAAATCCATGCAAGCGCGGAGATGCCGCTCGCGATCCGGCCAGCTCGGCTTGCGCCCCGCCAAGCCGGAATAGTAGTTTGCGCCTCCTGAAAAGCCGATATAGCTCAGTTGGTAGAGCAGCGCATTCGTAATGCGCAGGTCACGTGTTCAAGTCACGTTATCGGCTCCAACGCTGCCTGAAGTCCCCTGGGCGATTTCAGCGCAGTTGGCCGGGTTTTGAGGCCCAGACGCCTTTTGGCGGCCAAGGCAAACCACCCGCTCAGCGCAGAAAGTCTGCGACCCGCTCTTTGGGTCGACCGATGATCGCGCGAGCGCCACGCACGAGCACTGGCCGCTGCATCAGCTCGTGATGCTCTTCGAGCAGCGCCACGACCGCCTGCTTGTTGCCGATTAGAGCACTGGCATCAAGTCCCAGAGCCTTGAAGGCTCCGTCTTTGCGCACCAGGTCTTCCACGGGCCCTTCGAGCATGTCAACGAGCGCCTCGAGAGCCGCGCGCTCCAGCGGAGTCTTCATGTACTCGACAACCTCGAACGTCACTTCCTCTTGCTTGGCGACCGCCACAGCGTGGATGGAAGTGCTTCAAGTGGGTTTGTGGTAGATGCGGATGACCCCGCTTGTGCGTGCTTTCAGTCCCATGCCGGCAGCTTAGGCATGTGGCTTTGGGCCTGCCAAGACCGCGACCTGGCAAGCTCGGCGGTGCCAATCGAAACGGGACCGTGGACCCCGTTTGGGCCGGCTAAAAAGCGTATCGAAGCCTGCAGTGCGAGCCAACTCGCTGCAATTCCGTGGAGGATCGCCATGATTCGCATGGCACAGCGGCTGCATTGTACGAGCAGCAAGTACATCGACCCATGCGCATCTATCCTCGGAAATCGCTGCTCGCCCTCTTCATGCTCCTCATGGCCGCTTGCAACAGCTCCGTGCCTGGCTATGGACCTGCGGGCAACCGAGGCGCTGACGCCAGCGTTGACGATTCCGACAGCGATGACGAGGGCGAAGAAGACACGGGCGATGACACGACGCCGCCAGACACAACCCTCGAGATCCAGGTGACGCCTACCACCCTGGCGCTGGCACCAGGCGAAACCGCCAAAGCCACCGCCACGGTCACAAGCCAGGGGCAGCCAGATCAGAGCCCGGTGAGCTGGCTTAGCGCCAATGAGCAAATCGCCATCGTCGACAACACGGGCCTCATCCGCGCCATGGGCGACGGCGAGGTCGAGATCATCGCCGAGGTGGGCGCGAACTCAGCGTCCGTTGTGGTGACCGTCTCCTCGACCGCCGATTGCGTCGCCGGCACCGGCAACAACGGAGATTCGTGCGCTGACATCTATCAAGGCCAGGACATCTGGCGCTGCACCGTGTCACCGGCCCAGGGCAATAAGACGGTCTCACAGGTCTGTCGCGATCAGGGCACGGGCCCCAAGTGGATCACCTTCCACATAAATCCCACCGATTGCTGTGCATGCGATGGCGCCTTCAACGTCGGATGCTGCACGACCAACTCAGGAAGTACCGGCTGCCCCTAGAGTGAAAGTGGCTTGTGGTGCACAGTGCGCCGCATGAGCCTAGACGCCGCCAAACTCCTAGACATCCCTGCCGACAAACTCGTGGCCTTTGGGCCCGGCATGCACAAGCTCGCTCCGGCCACCAGCGACGAGCTAGGTGCCAAGAGCGGCAAGCTCATCTTGGTATCTGCCATCACTCCGACCAGCGCCGGCGAAGGCAAGACGACCACCAGCATCGGCCTGGCGGATGCCCTACGCCGCCTCGGCAAGAAGGCCTGTGTCGCGCTTCGCGAGCCCTCACTCGGGCCGTGCTTTGGCATCAAGGGCGGTGGAACCGGCGGCGGTCGCGCGCAGCTGGTCCCCTCCGATCGCATCAACCTGCACTTCACCGGCGACTTCCACGCCATTACCGCTGCGCACAATCTGCTGTCAGCGGTCATCGACAATCACCTGCACCACGCAAGCGAAGTCGGCCTCGATCCGCGCACCGTTATCTGGCCACGGGTTCTCGACGTCAACGATCGCGCGCTTCGCAACGTGATTGCCGGGCTTGGCGGCCCCGCGCACGGCCGCCCTCGCGAGACCAGCTTCGACATCACGGCCGCTTCTGAGCTCATGGCCATGCTGTGCTTGGCCAACGACGCAGAGGATCTGCGAGTGCGCATCGATCGCGCCATCGTCGGGCTCAATCGCCAGGGTGAGTCGGTGCGCGTCGCCCAACTGGGCGCGACGGGTGCGATGATGGCACTCCTGCGCGACGCCCTCATGCCGAACCTCGTGGCCACCCAGGAGGGAACGCCTGCCTTCGTGCACGGCGGCCCCTTCGCCAACATCGCTCATGGCTGCAACAGTGTCATGGCGACCCGCACTGCCTTGCATCACGCAGATTGGGCCGTCACCGAGGCCGGCTTTGGTTTCGACCTCGGAGCAGAAAAGTTCTTTGACATCAAGTGTCGAAGCGCGCAGCTGGATCCGGCTCTCGTGGTGTTGGTCGCCTCGGTACGGG
>JAHEAK010000292.1 GCA_024642805.1 Kofleriaceae bacterium
CGAAACGCAGCCCGAAGGCAACCCTCGCCAGGGCTCGCGCTTGCCCGTGGCACTGGTCCAGGCGCTCGCCAGGCGCGCACCACAGATTGCGCTCACTGGCAAAGGTGATGGTTTGACTGGGCACTAGCTAGGCTGCGTTTGGCCGATGCAGCGCGCAAATGGCCGTCATTGCTTTGCTCTCGGAACATGCCGCCATGCGTCACGCCCTGGTACGAGGCTTGCGAGTTGCGCCGGCATGCTGACCACATCCTCGTCCCCTCTTTCGACCAATCTCCAGGCATCTCGCTCTGGGCTTCGAAGACCTCGAACGCAGGTGGCGCGCGGCCAGCGCTCATCGCTGCGCTTTAGCGTGCTTGCTGGAGTTGTTCTGAGTGCAGCCGCCAGCGCTAGTGCATGGGCAGAGCCGAGCTGGGCGCCGCATGCCACCGGCGTCGAGTACGCAGACTTCATGGAGGGCAACACCCACGTCTATGCCGCCAAGATCGATCTGTGCGCACCCGGCATCTCGATGCGCGCGACCGCACCGGGAGAAGGCCCTGCTCGCCCTTCCGACTTTGGCGAGGCCGTGGGCGCTTCCGTGGCCATCAACGGCGACTGGTGGTCAAACGACGGCGAGCCGCAGCTACCATCGACCTATCCACGCGGGCTCGGTATCGGCAACGGTCAGCATTTTCCAGGCACCGTCGATCGCGATTCCTATGGCGTCGTCGCTTTTGGGCAGTCGATCGTCATGCACTCGGTGATGGAAGAAGATCTGGGTGGTCCACATTGGTGGATGAGCGAAGCTGTCTCCGGACAACCGACCTTGGTGTGGGACGGGCAGTTGCGCGACAACCCCAATGCTCACTGTGGCACTCGCCGCGCACGCACCTCGGTAGGCTTCAACGAAGCCAAGACCGTGATGTACATGGCCGTCGTGCAGGAGATCGATGGCAGCACCGGCATGACCTGTAACGAGATGGGCAGCCTCATGCAGTCGCTTGGCGCCTACAGCGCGCTCAACCAAGACGGCGGTGGGTCGTCCACGATGTATTTGCAGGGCGTCGGCGTGGTCAATCGACCAAGCGACGGTCAGCAGCGAAATCTCGTCAACCACTGGGCTGTCTTGGCTCCTGGTTGGGGACCGCCCCGCCACTGCATGGCGCGCGACATCGTGAGCGCCGAGAGCGGTGTTCGTCGGCGTGTCGAAACACCTATCTCCGAGGCCTGGAGCTTTGTCTCGAGCGACATCGCCTTGATGGCCCCGGAGCAACTGGCCGCGTATCCCGAGGGCGCCCCTTTGGCTGCGCCACGCTTCATCCAGCACAGCGACTCCTCACTCTGGCTCATCGATGGCGGCACACGCCGACACGTCGAAACCTTCTACGCCATCATGACCTGGCGTATCGACGCTGCCTCCTTCGAGACCGGCAAGGACGCCGAGCTAGAGAGCATGCCCATTGGAGCGCCTCTGCGTGAGACGCCCGATCTCTTTCTGGGAGAGGACTTCTCGGTGTGGCTGCTCGACAGCGCCCCCGCCGATGGCGGCGGCGAAGGTGGTGGTGGTGGCGGCGGTGGTGGCGGTGGCGGCGGCGGTGGCAATGGCGAGGGCAACGGCGAGCCGCAGACCAGCGGCGGTTGCCAGATGGTCGGAGCTGGCTCGCCCTTGGCAGCCGGTCTCGGACTGCTCTTGTTGCTTGGCCTGCGCCGCAGACGGCGCTCCTAGCTCCGGTTGTGCCCGGCCCGTGCCTTGCGTGCCGGGCCTACCTACTCGTCGACTTCGACGCGGACGTTGACGGTCAGGGTTTCGATGCCGCCGCCGCCCCGGAAAATGGTTCCGCTGGTCGGAGAGGCGTCGCGGTAGTTACGACCGCAGGCGACGCGCACGTGATCCAGGCCGGCGACCACGCCGTTGGTGGGATCGAAGCCGAGCCAGCCTCGCCAGGGCAAGTACACCTCGGCCCAGGCATGGGAGGCGTCGGATTGCACCTTGTTCTCGTAGCCCCCGGTGTAGATGTAGCCAACGCGATAGCGCGAGGGAACACCCATGAGCCGGGCAAGGCAGATAAAGAGGTTGGCAAAGTCCTGGCAGACGCCGCGTCTCTCCGCATAAACGTCGAAGGGCGTTGTCTCCAGGGTCGTGGATCCCGACACGTACGAGAAGTCTTTGAAGATGGTCTCGTTGAGATCGAGAAGGGTGTTGATGAGGTTGTAGTCCTGGCGCTCGACGAAGCTCATGGCGAAGTCAGAGAGCTCGCGAAGCTGAGTCTCGGGAAGCTCTGGCGGCAAGAGATAGGGCGTCATCATCTGCCGTTGCCATGGCATCCACACCAGGGGG
Source organism: Kofleriaceae bacterium (assembly GCA_024642805.1). Taxonomy (GTDB): domain Bacteria; phylum Myxococcota_A; class Polyangia; order Haliangiales; family Haliangiaceae; genus NORP324. The sequence goes on from JAHEAK010000292.1 coordinate 2,318, forward strand.
ATCGAGGTGCGCCGCGTGGGCGAGGACAGGCTCAAGGGTGCATGCACCAGCACACGTGACTTGGAGACCAGTTTCAACTCGTTGTACGGATGATCGATGGTCGCCCGACTGCTCTGATTGCCGAAGACGTCCTCGAAGCTGCGCATCTTTTGGGCAGGCGTCATCGAGAAGTCGAACTCTAGAACTTCCTGAGTGAGATCGTGGACTGGTCGCAAGCGGAAGAGGTGCGAGCTGCGCTCGATGGGCTTGTCGTAGCGATAGATGGTCTCGTGAAAGAGCGAGACCACCCTCGAGCCCGCCGGCCGCACCATCTTTCGACGCTCGACGGGTACCGCAACGGTCTGTGCCTGTTGGCTCACGCTCGACTGTCCAGGTTGACCCGACATGACCTGCAGCATTGGCGGGCCGATGGGTGGCGTTAGCAGTGGAGACGAGGGGCTCACATTGGAAGGCTTTGTCGACGGGCTGAGCCACTGCAAGCTCGCCAGTCGCGCCACCAGCATCTGGCCGGGCTCCATGGCTGTCCAATGTTCATCGGAAAGCGGCGTCGTCGAGATCATGAACATCGAGCGAGTTTCGTCGAATGCGTGATTGAGGCGCAGCTCGATGTGCTCGTTGCGATGCAAGACATCACCGTGCGGAGGAACACGACGCAAGTAGTGCAAGGTGTTGAAGGCCTCGAGATCGCGATACGCGACCACGTCCTGACCGTCGGCGATCAGCAGATTGGCCGCCCCCGCCTCGTCGATCTTCTGCAAGAGTCCGTGCAAGGTCGGCCAACCGACGTCTGCCAGGCGCCGGGCTCGAAGATTGCGAATCTGCGTGAGTAGCCAGCAGAAGGCGTGCTCGGAGTCGGTGTGCCCGACGGGCTCAAAGGGACTGTCGCCAGGAATGACCAGCAACTCTTTGAAGCCGCGCTTGAGATCGCCGTTGTGCGCGAAGATCCAATCGCGCCCAGCGTAGCTTCTCGAGAAGGGTTGCGTGTCTTGCTCGGTGGAGCGCTTGGCCGCACCTCGAATGTGACACACGAACTGCGTACCTCGAAAGCGCTCCCAATCGTGCAAGACCTGGCTCATGGCCGTCGGTCCGGTGCGAATGGGATCCTTGATGAGAGCGGCCGCTCGATCGTCGCCCGGATACCAGGCAAAGCCCCAGCCAGTTGGGCCTTCTTCATCCAGAGTATCCTCTGGTGAGGCCATGACGATGGTCGGCGAACTCTGGGTATCGAAGGACAGAGCCAGGAGCTGGCTGGTGGAGCTGGTCGGTTTCATGCTTGCTCTTGGATCTGCGAAGTCATTGGACCTGGCGAACTATCAAAGCTTGGATCGAAGTAGTCGGAGTGGATCGCGGCACACACTTCGCTGGTGGCATCGATGACCCTGGTGAGCTCGCTGTGCAGATTGGTTTCGATGGCTCCGCTGTTTGCGTTGTGCTTTACGCTGTCAACGAGCTTGTGTAGCAGTGCCATCGACGTAACGCCCGTCTCCTGGCCGGCTTCCGCTCGGATCTCCGACATGAGCGAGCTTGCCTGGCCCAGACAGTGCACGATCGATCGCGGAAAGAGCGGCTCGCTGTAGAGGAAAGCCACCACAGGGCGCCCGGCGGGCGTACGAGCCGTCTTCTTGAAGAAGGGTTCGATCGCGGAACAGGAGCGCAAGAGCGCCATGGCCTGCGCCGACTCCACCGCCGTCTCGCCCACCTGTGAAGACTCAGCGCCACTTGCGCCACTTGCGCCATTTTGGGCCAGGGCGTAGTGCTTGACGTCGACGATACGAGCTGTCTGCCCGGCGCGCTCGAGCATGACGCCGAGCTGCATGAAGGCAAAAGGCTCATCGTGCAAGACCGTCTGCCTGGACACGCCCAAGAAGAGCGCGGCCGCGTCGCGAACGCGCAAATAGAAGGCGTCGCGATCACTCTTGTACAGGCGTCGTCCTTTGCCACCACTCATCCAGTGCCAGAAGATGTTGAGGTTCTCCCACATCTCGATGCTGATGGTCTCGCGAATGGTGCGCGCATTCTCGCGAGCCCATTTGACGGAGCTGTAGACGGAACTCGGGTTGTTCTCGTTCCAGGTGAGGTACTCCTGCACTTGCTCGCCCTCGTCGAGGGCATCGTCGCCGAGTAAGGAACTGAGGCGCTCTTCCTCGCCGGAGACCACGACCACCGGTCGCCAGCGCGCACCCTCGGGCAAGCGCACATCCAATACGAAGGAGCGATTGACACGCAGGAGGCGCGCGACGTTGTCAGCGCGCTCCACGTAGCGATGTAACCAGAAACAACTTTCAGCAACGCGCGAAATCATGATGCATCATCCAATACCCAGGTGTCCTTAGAACCGCCGCCCTGACTCGAGTTGACCACGTACGAACCCTCTGCAAGCGCCACCCTCGTCAAGCCTCCAGGTAGAACCCAGGACGACGAGGCGGTGGTCAGCACGTAGGGACGCAGGTCGACTCGGCGAGGCTGCATCTCGCCATCGATCCAGGATGGACACGTGGATAGCTCGATGCGCGGCTGGGCGATATAGCCGCGAGGATTGGCGCGAATGCGCTCAGCGAACTCTTCGAGCTCGGCCTTGGAAGCCGTCGGCCCCATCAACATGCCGTAGCCACCGGATGCATTGACTGCCTTGACCACCATTGATTCGAGATTGGCCAAGACGTGCGCGCGATCCGATTTGCGCTCGCAGATATAGGTCTCGACCTGCCCGAGCACGGGCTCTTCATCGAGATAGAAGCGAATCATGTCTGGAACGAAGGGATAAACGGCTTTGTCATCGGCGACACCGTTGCCAAGAGCGTTTGCCAATGTGACGTGTCCCTTGGCGTAGGCGCGCACGATGCCTGGCACGCCGAGCAGACTGTCGGGCCGGAACACCTCGGGATCCAGAAACTCGTCATCGATGCGTCGGTAGATGACGTCGACCCGCTCAGGCCCGTGGGTGGTCTTCAGATATACATAGTCATCGTGCACGAAGAGGTCGCGCGCCTCGACCAGGTGACAGCCCATACGTCTGGCCAGGTAGCTGTGCTCGAAGTAGGCCGAGTTGAAGGCGCCAGGGGTAAGCACGACGACGTTGGGCTGATCGACGTCAGCGGCGGCTCGCGAGGAAAGGGTCTCGCGCAAACGCCTGGGATACTCATCGACGTTGCGAACGTGGCTACCGGCAAAGACGGCTGGCAGGACGCGCTTCATCATCGCGCGATTCTCGAGCACGTACGAAACGCCCGAAGGTGTGCGTACGTTGTCCTCGAGCACCAAGAATTCGCCGGATGGTCCTCGAATCAGATCGATACCGGCAATGTGAATGTAGGTCTTCGCTGGCGGCACAACACCGTGCATCTTTGCCAGATAGGCTTCAGAACCTTCGACGATGCCGCGCGGAATCTTGTCTTCTTTGAGAATGCGCTGTTCACCGTAGACATCAAGCAAGAACATGTTGAGCGCGCGAACGCGCTGATCGAGACCACGCTCGACATGTACCCAGTCCTTCGCGGAAATAATTCGAGGTAAGAGATCGAATGGAAAGATTCGCTCCACACCCTGTTTTTCGTCGCCGTAGACCGAAAACGTAACTCCCGCCTCAAAGAAGGCGCTATTGGCCACGCTACGGCGTTTTACGAATTCACTGCGACTGAGCGCATCGAGAGCTTGAATCGGAACTGCAACATCGTTGCGCACCCCCTCTTCACCGAATATCTCGTCGTACGCGCCCTCTAAGGGCTTGTAGCCATCGAAGAGCGGTCGACCGTCTGCTTTCTTTCCATTTTGTTTCACGCTGAAGGCATTCTACACGTGCAAGGTGTCACGTGCTATACACCTCGCCACCAGCGCAGGGGGCTGGCATCGCATGCGCATTCGAATTCGCCATCTCACTTCATATCAATACGAAGAGCCAGTGGCGCTCGGTCCGCAAGTGATTCGATTGCGACCAGCGGGTCATACGAGGGCGAGCGTACTGTCCTACAACTTGAAGGTAGAGCCGAAATGCGAAGTGCGTTGGCAGCAGGATCCGTGGGCTAACCGCATCGCCAGACTCACTTTTCCCGTGAGTCCAAAACTGAGCGAGTTCCGGTTACAGGTGGATGCGTCTTTCGATATTCGGCCTGTCAACCCTTTTGATTTTTTTCTCGAAGACGACTGCAAGGAATTTCCATTTGGTTATTCCAAAGCCCTCGCCGACGAGCTTGCGCCCTTTCTAGTGCGCCCAGCAGCAAGCAAACGACTCGCAGCCTTTGTCGAAAAAATTCCGGCGAAGGGCTCCGTTGTGGATTATTTGGTCGCCCTCAACAGCGAGGTCGCTTCTACGGTTGGCTACATCATCCGCAACGAACCTGGC
>JAHEAK010000293.1 GCA_024642805.1 Kofleriaceae bacterium
CCCACCGGGGATCAGAAGTAGTCGATGCACTGCTGTCGATGCTGACTCGTGGAGTGCGCGGCCAGCCGCACCATGGCCGTGCTAGGGCCGCGGGTTGTGCCTACAGCCTCGAAGCCATGACGCTGATAGAAACGCACATCGATGTCAGAGTGCAGATAGATGGCGGGCGCTGCCCGACTCATGGGCCGTTGCAAGAATTCATCGATCATCCGGGTTGCCAGGCCCTGCTTGCGATGAATCGGCTGCGTGGCGATGGAGCCGATTCCCAAACAGCCCGGCGGCAGCGCGAAGCCCTGCTGGTAGACGATCATGGACGAGCACGGCTCAGAGCCAGACTGCAAGACGAACCAGCGACCCTGGCTGTACTTCGGGGAGGACCTGCACCCGCGCAGGTAGGCGTCGCGCGCGGCACCACCATGCCAGACATCGAAGCCCATCATGTAGATGGGCTCCATGTTCTCGTGCTCAGCCACGAAGCGAGAAGTCAGCGCGTCTGCACCCATGCAGCCATGCTATCCCGGCAATGGGCCCGCACAAAGCGCGACTAGACCGGGCCAAGCGGCGTGGACGAGGGCACGACCTCGACGATCACATCGCCTCGTTCGGTGGCCGACTTCTGCTCGCCGAAGAGATGCAGCGAGGCCGGTGTCGAAAGGTCGAGGACCCAATGGTCGACCCTCTCCTCGACAAAACAGCTCGGACCACGATCTAGCACCACGACCACGGCGGCCTTGCCATTGTCTGGATTGGTCACTCGCAGGCGTGTCATACAGCCATAACGGTCGGCGTCAGCCACGTACCAATTGACGCTTCGCTCGCACTCGGGACCCGACATGCCTCCGCACAGCTCGTCGTACTCGTCGGCCGTGCCGTGCTCGTCGGCGTTGTTCTGGCACCAGGGAATGCAGTTGTCGTCGCCGTCGCCGTGAGTACCGCCGTTGCTATCAGTCCAACAGCCAAAGGAGGTCACGAACAAAACGCCGTCATCGGGATAGGAGGTGCCAGCGGTGCCGTCGCATGACCAGCTCGAGCTCTCCGTGCCGGGAAGATCGAACTGCTCTCCGCTGCCGGCGTCGGCGCCCTCGTCCACGGAGTCGGACTTGTCGGCGCGATCTTCATCGACGCCCTGCATATCCGCGCTGCATGCTGGCGCCAATGTCAGAGCCAGAGCGGCCATGCACAACGTGGTTCGAAAAGGGAGGAGGATGGATGTGAGGGGGGAGGGGCGCATGTGGGTGCTATTCAGCAACCGACGTGCCACCCGAATCGCGGCCTTTATCCGCGCACGGCCTCCTGATTGCGGCCCCTTGAGCTCATGGCCACTCGACTATCCAGGGATTGCGCCCACGTTTTTGAGGGGGTGGCCCCCATCACGCTTGGGCGCCTCGCCTGGCCGCACTTTATATAGCGGCGGCGACGCCCCAGAATAATGAGAGCGAGCAGAAGGCACGCCGCAAAGCTTTGCGCGCCCGCTGAACCACTCGTCGAACATCCTCCCGTGCCTTCGTCGCAGCTCTCGACTTCGGGATCGCACTCGATCACCTCGTCGTCAGGCCCTTCCTCGGCATCGCCTCGTGCCTCGAGCTCGATGGAGGCGCTTGCCTCTTGGTTTGCGACCACCTCGACACTCACTTCCGCGGAGACATAGCCCTCAGCGCTGGCAGCGAGTAGGTGTTCGCCGCTCGACACCTCGGCAATGAGGAGATCGCCGCTGTCATCGGTGGTGCCACTCGCCTCGCCATCGATGCTGATACTGGCGCCGACGAGAGCTCCGGCCGGCCCGGAGACATGGAAGGCAATGCTGCCAATTTGCGGCTCCGGCGCTGACCCAGGCACATAGGGCGCAATCCCGAAATGGCGCTGAATTGCTCGCAGGTGGGCGGCGGCGGCTTGCTGGCGTTTGTCCGCCGATGCGAGCAAAGCGGCATCCGTACTGTTGGTGATGAAGGCAAGCTCGTGCAGCTCCGCGGGCATGGCCGTGTTGACGAGCACCGAGAAGTTCGCAGTCTTGTTGCCGCGATTGGTTAAGCCCCATGCGGCAATCATTTCCTCTTGGACGAGATTTCTCAAAGCCGCCCCGTTGCCGCCTTCGGCATAGGCAAAGGTCTCGGTGCCATTTGCACTGGCATTGCCAAAGGCGTTGGCGTGAATGGACATGAAACGATCGGCGCCAATGGAGTTTGCATACGAGGAGCGCGCGGCCAGGGACACGAAGACATCGGTATCTCGAGTTAGGTTGACGGTCCAGCTACCTCCGCCCGCGCTATCCGCGCTATCCGCGTTGAGCAGATCGCGAAAGCGCTTCGAGGTATCCAGGACCAGATCCTTCTCGAGCATGTTGTTGCCGGTGCCACCCGGATCCGCTCCACCATGGCCAGGATCGATAACGATGGACTGCGCCGCAACCGGCGAGGCCAGCGCAAGCAAGATCAGTAGAACACTCGCCAAGGCCTTCATCGTGCGCCTTCCATGGAAAGAATGTAGATGCCACCTTGATCGTCGTCGAAGGCGATAGCGCCGCCATCTGGCGACCAGGTGGGACGCCGCTCCAAGATCGATCCGGTATCAGTGAGCTGCGCTGCACCAAGGGAAGCGCTCCAGGTCCACAGCTCAGAGCCCGTCATGATGTGGCCATCATCTTCGGTGTTCTCGTACACCAGGGAGCGTGAGTCTGGAGACCAGCTAGGCGAGGTGCCAGGCCCAACGTACTCGGTCTTGCGCGTCTTCAAATCGTAGACGTAGATGCCGCTAGCGAGGCCAACGAACGCCAGCTTACTCATGTCTGGCGACATGCGTGGGTCGAAGAAGCGATCGCCGGTGCCTACTTGCACGAGCCCGCCATTGTGATGGACGAAGACACGATCGCTTTTGGCAAAGGCCAGCACATCTGGTTTTGCAATGGCCTGCTCGCCGCCGTGATCGTCCACAGCGAGGTTCCTGTCCACGCCCGCCCGCTTGCCGACGTAGGTCACACGACCATCAGCCAGGAAGGCGCCACTGAGGCCGCTACGAGCTTCATCGACGAGCAGGCGCGTGCTTCCGCTAGTGACATCAATCAGCCACAGACCACGCATACGCGGGCCCGTGACCAAGATGCGCTGCCCATCGGGTGAAAAGCGCGGCGCGCGGAAGTCTCCCTTGGCGACAGGCGCAAGCCGATCGGCCGAGGCGTCCCCCGCCGCGAAGACCAGAATCAGTAGTAGAAATCCGAAACGCATGCGCCCGGGACCAGCAATGCCTATGCCGCATTGCAAAGCACCAGCATTCGGTAGCTTGGCAGCAAGCGCGCGGCGCGGGATGCAATCTCCTGTGTGCAACCGCAATGTGGCAACTTGGAGTTATTCCTAGAACGCACCGTTGACGTGCCTTCATTTGGCGTTTCTTGCGATTTCATGCGGGGAGGGAATCCCCATAGGTGCGCGTTCAGGGTTGCACAGATTTGGCTTCAAAATGCCGGAGATGCGTTGTATTCGGCGCGTTATGGCCCCTTGCGGCGAGTCCCCTTGGGCACGCTTGTTGCTGCCACCCGGCCACCATGCGTACTACAACGATCGCGACCCTCGCCACAGCGCTCGGCCTAAGCCTCGGCCTTTCGGGATGTGCCGACTCCGGTGTGTATCAAGTCGGGCAGACTCAGCAGTCCGTCGAAGTCTGTGCTCTTAGTGAGACGACCTTTGGCATCGATGTCTCTCGCTTCCAGGGCAACATCAACTGGTCGCAGGTAGCCGGCGCGGGCGTGAAGTTCGCGTACATTCAGATCAGTCGCAAGATCAACGATATTGACGCCAAGTTCGAGTTCAACTGGGAGCAGGCCAAACAAAATGGAATCTTGCGCGGCGCCTACCAGCGCTTCCAACCCGATCAGGATGTACAGGCACAGGCCAACATCTTTCTGAGCAAGCTCGGCCCTTTTCAAGCGGGCGACTTGCCACCCATGCTCGACGTGGAAGACAGCGGCAACTTGCCCGCTTCGACCATTGCCGAACGTGTTCGGCAGTGGCTGAACATCGTCGAAGGCGCCACAGGCGTTCGCCCGATCATCTATACCGGTCGCTATTTCTGGCAGGACTTTCTCAATAGCGCTGACTTCACCGAGTATCCCTTGTGGATCGCCCACTATACGACCGGCTGTCCCAACATCCCCGCGCCCTGGACCAACTGGGCCATTCATCAGTACAGCTCCACAGCGGTCATCGCTGGCATCACCGCAAACACGGTCGACGTCAATCACTTCAACGGCAGCATCGACGACCTACTTGCGCTTGCCGGCGGCGTCTGTGGCGACGGAGTCTGCAACGGCGGCGAGTCGACCAGCTCATGCGAAGCTGACTGCCCGCCTTGCCAGGTCATCTCCGAGGAAGGCGACACCGTCGACGAGAGTGGCGCTTGCTTCCATGGGGGAGGCGATCCGGCGTATCTGCGCAGGGAGAGCGTGGGTATCGGCGACTCTCTTATTTGGACACACGCGACCGACCTGGCTCAGCCCTCCAACTATGGTGAGTGGCAGCTCTACTTTGCGAAAGCTGGCACCTACAAGCTCGAGGCCTCCACCCCGCAGCCCTTTGGCATGTCGAAACAGGCGGCATATCAAATTCGCCATGGGGAGGGCGCAACCACCGTCGAAATCGATCAGAGTGCAGTCGATGGCTGGTCAGTGCTCGGCGAGTTCTCCTTTGCACAGGGCGGTGACCAGAGCATCCGACTCGATGACAACACGGGCGAAGCCAACGACTCCGACACCAAGATCGTCTTCGACGCCATTCGTCTGACTCGACTCGATCTGCCCGAGGAAGACGCAGACGAGCAGCCAGGCGACGACGAGGACACCGAAGCAGCCCCGGATGAGGGTGGCTGCAGCAGCGCGGGTCGTCCCGTCTCCTCGTGGAATGGCAGCCTCTTCACCTTGCTCGCCTTGTGTGGCATGGGCTGGCGTCGCCGAAGAGGTCGCCAGCACTGACAATCTAGTGAGTCTCTAGTGAATCTCGCTGCCGCCAGGCAAAGGCCTGGTAGCGGCGCATTCGCGGAGTCCGCTACTCGCCGAGCACACTGCGCAGCATCCACACAGTCTTCTCGTGAACGCGCAAGCGGCCGGTTACAATCTCCGCGCTAACTTCATCGTCGGATTCAAAAGCAATGGGCAAGATGCGGCGCGCACTTCGAATGACAGCTTCATGGCCTTCGATCAGAGAGTGAATCATCTCTTCGCCGGAAGCTGGCACCTCCTCCGATTCCGTGACGCTGGACAGGCGCAAAAACTCCCTATAACTCCCCGGCGCCAGATGTCCTAGCGCGCGAACGCGCTCGGCGAGGAGGTCCACCGCGCGCGCGAGTTCGAGATACTGCTCCTCGAACATCACGTGCAGAGTCTGAAACATGCTCCCTGTCACGTTCCAGTGGTAGTTGTGAGTCCTCAAATAGAGGGTGTAGGTGTCCGCTAGAAGCGCGCCAAGCTTTTCGGCGACTGTCTTGCGATCACTTGCGGCAATTCCAATGTCGATCACGGTACCTCCTGAGCGACAGAAGCAGATGACATGACGCCTCTGTCCTTGCCTGCAATTTCTGCAAGGCCAAGGCCATGCGCAGCAGGAAGTGCGCTGGTTGCCATCGAGCTGAGTTGACACGCGCCGAGGGCAATGCCGCGACTGCCGTGCCCTGCCCTTGGCTCGGCAGCGACGAGCACAACTTCGTGCCCGCGGGAACGACTCCACGGCCAGCGCCGCCATTCCGCGCCAGCCCGCAGCGACCGTCTTGACAAGGACGAGCCGAAGTCGAAGCTCTGGCCCAGACTATGCAGCCACCCTTCGTATGCGAGAAAGCAAACAAGCACTCAGTGAGCTGCGGCAAATCTACGACGAGGTGCGCGTAAAAATGCACCTCGGCGAAATGGAAGCCAAGGAATGGTGGGAGCACATGGAGCCGCAGATGGCCACGATCGTTGACAGCATGGCTAGAGAAGCCAACAAGGCCTCCGACTCGGCGGCGGTGTTCGTCGAAGAGTTCTCCAAAGCCCTTCGACGCGTTCGCGACCGCCTCAACGAGCGAAACTAGTTGCGCCTCGAATCTAAGCTAGCAGCAAAGCGGCCTGCCTACTGAGCGAAACCGAGGCTCTCCCGAGCGAAACCAAAGCGAGGCGCTCCGACGGGGAGCGCGATGGAGCGGCGCATGAATCGTCACAGCGAACGCAAGCAGATGGTGCGGACCCAGATTGCCCGCCGAGGTATCAAGAATCGCGCTGTTCTTGCAGCGCTTGAGGAGGTGCCTCGCGAAACCTTTCTGCCCGACGGCCTCGCGGAATTTGCCTACGCCGATTCGCCCCTGCCCATCGCGGAAGGCCAGACGATTTCGCAGCCCTATATTGTCGCGCTCATGGCCGAAGCCCTCACGCTGCAACCCGAGGACAAGGTGTTGGAAGTTGGCACGGGTTCAGGTTATGCGGCCGCCGTGCTCTCACGTGTGGCTCGCGAGGTGTACTCCATCGAGCGTCATGAGCCACTGCTGCGCGCTGCCACCGCAAGTCTGCGCGCCAACGGCTATGAGAATCTTCATTTGCGAGTCGGCGATGGATCGCTGGGTTGGCCCGAGGCTGCTCCCTTCGACGCTATCGTCGTGGCGGCGGGCGGGCCCACGGTCCCCGAACCCCTGCTCCAGCAACTC
>JAHEAK010000294.1 GCA_024642805.1 Kofleriaceae bacterium
AAATTCGGGTCTCGGTCGTCTTGATCCTCCCGATCACATCCTGCGGCGTGCCTGCGAGCTCGGTAACCATTTCGTCGTCAACTCCGATGCCCACCACAGCTCTGACCTACGTGGCGTGCGCTTCGGCATCCTGCACAGCCAGCGCGGCTGGGTGCCCAAAGAACGGGTGATCAACACCTGGAAGCGCAAGGATTTTGAAAAGTGGTTTGACCTCTAGATCACAGGCCCCTGGCAGGTATTGCAGGCGAGAAATCGCTGCTAGAGGGCGGAATCTCTTGGCTTGCTGAGCGGCCAGCCCGGCCCGGGCCCTGGCCAGCGATCCCATGCGAGACAGGGCTTGGCGAGCGAAGCACGCGCGCGCGGCGCCCGGCAACTTTGCTCGCAAAAGCGCCGGTGCTAGCGTCGCCAGACATCTACTCGGAGGGGGAAACGATGAAGAACATGTACATGGCGGTCGCCGTGCTCTTGGCAGCATGTGGCGTCAGCAAAGACGATGGATTTACAGGCAACGCGCTCGACGGCGGAACGGGTCACGGCGGTGGTGACGACGAATTTACCGATGCGCGCCCACCTGAAGTTTGCTCGAAGATGGACATCCTCTTCGTCATCGACGACTCAGGATCCATGGCCGAAGAGCAGAACAACCTCGTTCAGAACTTCCCTCAATTCATCAACGTCTTGAACGACTACATGGCTGACTCTGGAATTCTCGATTACCGAGTCGCCGTTACGACGACCGGCCGAGACGTCACCTACACACTGGATCCAAACCAGGGCTCGCCCATTCCCCTGCCCTTCCCCTTCCCTCTGGTTCCAACCAGCGAGAGCGGCGACAACGGCGTGATGCGACAGGACTGCGGCATGACCAGGCGCTGGCTCGATCGCAACGATGGCGATGTGGCTAGTACCTTTGCCTGCGTCGCCAACGTCGGCACCGGTGGCCCCGGTCTCGAGATGCCCCTCTACACCACCCAACTCGCGCTTGGCGATCGCATGGCTGATGGAACCAACCTCGGCTTCCTACGCGAGGACGCCCTACTCGGCATCGTGATCGTCACCGATGAGGACGACTGCTCGCGCACCGATAACAACTTCACCATTGGCAGCGACGCATGTCAGGGCAACGCCGCGTACATGCCGCCGAGCGCCACCGTCGACTTCTTGGATCAACTCACGGGCAGCCGCGCGCGCTGGGCCACGGCGGTCATCGCCGGCGAGACCAGCTGCACCTCCAGCTTTGGCGAGGCCATCGAGGCCAAGAATCTGAAAGATTTCGTGACTTTGACGGGAGAGAACGCCGTGTTCTCCTCAATTTGCAATGGTGACCTGGCGACCCCATTGGCCCAGGCGATCGCCACCTTCGACGCGGCCTGCCAGACCTTCGAACCTATCGACTAGCGCTGGGCGCGCGCTGCCGGCGTCTCCACATCGGGGACGCCACATCGGCGTCTCCACATCGGCGTCTCCACATCGGCGTCTCCACATCGGCGTGTCCACATCGGGGACGCCGAACGCGAGCGATTCAAGCCTTGCTGATCTAGTCGCCATGTCGAGCGACCGGGAACACGGCCAACTCGCTCGCCGGTAGCCGCTCGTGACACAGGTGCACGACGCGCACGATCGAACCTTCGAGACCGAGCTCGCTCTGCTCGGCAGCTTGCCTGAAGATGGGACCAAGGAAGTCGACCTGGGCCCGCACATCGACGATGAATGGCTCGCCACTGGCGGAGAGCGCAAAGTCGATTCGACCGACGTCGCGCAGGCCCGCGGCGCGGAAGGCGCGCTGTGCGAGATCGCGAATGCGTCCCGCCGTGTCAGCCGCTAGCTGGGCCATCTGAATATCACCGAGCTCGGCTTCTGCTTCGCGCTCGGTGAGTGGCAAAACCTCCAGCACTCGACTGCCAATCACGCACGCCTGTACGCGCTTGCCTGGCAGGTAGTGCTCAATGAGGTAGGGCAGATCATAGTCGGCGGCCAGCTCCTGGCACTGCTCGATGGTCTCTTCGACGGTCTCGAGAACTTCTCGTTCTTCCGGCTCGTCGTAAATGTCGTCAAAGGCCTGCGAGACGATGTGCGGGCTTGGTACCTCCGCCAGGCTAGGAATGGCATTGAGATCGCGCACGATGCCAAAGGGCGTCACTGGCAAGCCCGCTTCAGCCAAAAGGACGTGCATCAGCGCGCGGTTTTGAGTGGCGGCAAGCTGCGCAGGAGCCGCGCCCGTGAAGATGTAGCCGAACAAGTCCAACATCGACATGACAGCGCTGCCACGAGAGGTGTCACCGAACATGTGCTCGACCAGATTGATGATGACAGTTGGCTGATGGACGACCACGGCATCGTGGATTCGATCCACGTCATCGTCGATGTTCACGACTCGGCAGACGTAGCCGCTGTGCTCGAGAATGGAGCGCAACAGCGCCACACTCTCGTCATCGAGACTAAGAAGCCTGATGGCACAGTCGTCTGGGCGATTAAAAAGTATTAGCGCAGTGGGCTCTGGGGCCCGTGGCGACGCCGCGGTTTGTGAGGCATCCTCTTGCATCGAAGGAATTGCACTCTACCGTGCATCCTTTAGAAGGAGCAAGCGATGAACACTCAACTAAAAGACAGAAACATCGTCGTAACCGGTGGAATGGGCGCGCTAGGCGGAGCGGTCGTCGATCTTTTGTTGGAACGCGGTGCGCAATGCTGGGTTCCGAGTTTTTTTCCGCTTGGAGATGAAGTGCCACGAGCCGGTCTGCACCTCTTTGCAAGCGTCGATCTTGGCAACGAGTCAGCTGCACAGGCCTTCTACCAAAGCGTGCCCTCGCTGTGGGCATCCATTCATATCGCCGGCGGCTTTGCCATGTCGTCCATCGAGTCGACCAGCCTCGATGACTTCGAAGCGATGTGGCGCATGAACACGGTGTCGTGCTTCCTTTGTTGTCGCGAGGCAGTAAAGAACATGCGCGCGAGCGGCGCAGGAGGTCGCATCGTAAATGTCGCGGCCCGCCCCGCTCTCGAACCTGCTGGCGGCATGATTGCCTACACCACATCCAAAGCGGGCGTCGCTTCGATCACAAGCTGCCTCGCCAAGGAGGTGGCATCCGAAGGTATCGCCGTCAATGCGATCGTCCCATCGATCATGGACACGCCAGCCAATCGGGCTTCGATGCCGAAGGCCAAGCACGAGACCTGGCCCAAAACCTCTGAGATTGCTCAGACTATCGCCTTCCTGGTGGCCCCGGAAAACGCCGTTAGCTCGGGGGTTTGTGTGCCCGTCTACGGCAAGACCCTGTGAGCTATCGAAGAGCTATCGAGGAGCTATCCAATCCTTGGCTACGTAACTTGCCTGGCTCGAGGGCGTAGACATGACACGATAGGCCAGGAGCCAACGATCTATGAGTGCAGACAGTAGCGACGAGCTCGAGCAGCGATTGCAGCGGCGAGAATTCATCAAGAAGGCAGGAGCCGGGACCTTGTTGGTCGCTCTGGGTGGCGGCCTTTATCGAATCGCCAGTGATGATCTCACGCGCAAAGCGCGGGCCGAGATGCGCAGCGATGGACGCAAGCGTTTGCCACCTGGCCAAAAAGTGCTCGAGGCACTGCGGCCCATGGGCGGAGAGCCTGGCTCGGCAAAGACCAAGGACTTTCGGCTCAAGGTTCACGGCGAAGTCGACAAAGAGTTCACGATCAACTTCGAAGAGCTCATGAAGATGGAGCAGGTCGAGCAAAACGCCGACGTGCATTGCGTGACCGGATGGTCGATGCTCGGTGGACTGTGGGCAGGTGTTCGCGTCAAGACCCTGGCTGAAAGGGCCGGCCTCAAGAAGAGCGCCAACTTCGTCATCTTCGAGTCGCACGCCGGTTACACCGCCAACATCTCCCTGGCTGAGGCGCTCAAGCCCAACGTCATGGTCACGCACTCGCTCAACGGTCATCCTCTCAAGCGTGCCAATGGCGCGCCTGTGCGCTCGCTAGTACCCGATCGCTACTTCTGGAAGAGCTCCAAGTGGCTCACGGGCATTCGCTTCGTCAAGCGAGACGAGCCCGGCTACTGGGAGACGCGCGGCTACCACAACATCGCCGACCCTTGGAAAGAGCAGCGCTATGGTTGATGACGATGCGCGCGTCAACGAAGCGGCGCGTGTGAAGTCGGGCGGACATGAAGCGACGCGCGTGAAGTCGGTGGATTGGCGCAGCTCGCTTCGCAAACGCTGGCGAGTCTGGCTGCGAGCCATACACCGCGACGTCGGCTATCTCGCGGTCGGGCTGACTTTCATCTACGCGCTCTCGGGCATTGCCATTAACCACATCGGCCAGTGGGATCCAAACTTCAAGAGCGTCGCTGACGAGAAGCAGCTGCGCGGCCCCTTCCCGGAAGATGAGGAGGCACTGACGGCCAAGCTCACCGCGGATTTGAAACTCTCGCCCGACAATGTGCAGGCCGGCTTCTTCGACAGCGACACCGTCTTTGAGCTGAGCCTCGCCGATGGCGCGGCCCGACTCGACACCACCACCGGCCTCGTCAAGATTGCCAGCAAGAAGCCGCGCTTCTTCTTGCGAGTAGCCAACTGGCTGCACGTGAGTCGCGGCAAGGCAGCCTGGGACTACATCGCCGACGGCTACGCCTTCCTACTCTTATATCTGGCCACCTCGGGTGCCTTTATGCTGAAAGGCCGCAAGGGCTTTGTCGGGCGAGGTGTGATCCTCATTGCGATTGGCGCCGCTGTTCCGATCGCCTACGTGACCTTCGCCGGCGGACCATAGCCACCCCCGCCGGGCGTCTCGATGCGCAGGCGATCGCCTGGCACGAGCGACAGACTGCACTTGCTTGCCACCAAGGTGTTGTTGAGCAAGTTGCGACCGGCATGACCTGCTTGGCCTCCACATAGACCAAATGGTCCCTTGGCGCGCCGCTCGCTGATGATCGAGACCTCAATGGGCGCGAGGGCCTCGATCTCCCGACACAAACCATCGCCACCTCGAAAGGCTCCTCGACCTCCCGAGCCACGACGAAGGGAGAACTCAATGAGGCGCACTGGATAGCGCGCCTCGAGGATCTCCGGATCCGTGATGCGTGTGTTGGTCATGTGGGTATGGACGCCATCGGCGCCCGCCGCCTGGGCCGTTGCGCCCGCACCGCCCGCGATGGTTTCGTAGTAGCCAAAGCGCTCGTTGCCAAAGCTCAGGTTGTTCATCGTGCCCTGCGAGGCGGCCGCCAGTCCCAGTGCACCGAGCAAGACGTCCACCACCCGTTGCGATGTCTCGACGTTACCGCCAGCCACCGCGCGCCCAGCATCCGGGTTGAGTAACGAGTGTGGTGGAATCGTCAACTCGACATTACGCATACAACCACTGTTGAGAGGAATGCTGCTGCCGATCAGCGAGCGCATTACGTAGATCACGGCCGCGACAGTCACCGCGACCGGAGCATTGAGATTGCCATCGCTCTGGGCGCCCGTGCCGCTGAAGTCGATGCGCAGTCGATCGCCGGCAATTTGCAAGCGTGCCTCGACGGGTGTGCCGTCGTCCATGCTGTCAGCGAATTGGTAGTCACCATCCGCTAGCGCGGCAATGGCAGCAGCGGCTTGCTCAGCTGCGTTGTCCTGAACGTATTGCATGTAGCGCAACACAAGCTCGGCGCCGTGCTGAGCAAGAAGCCCTCGCAGCACCCGCACGCCACATTGATTGGCCGCGATCTGCGCCTTTAGATCGGAGAGGTTGTCGTCGATGTTGCGCGCCGGATGCTTGCCGCTTGCCAGCAGAGCCCGCAGGCCCTGCTCGTCGAACTCGCCCTCGCGCACGATGCACAGCGCGCGCATAACGATGCCCTCGTCTTCGATCGAGCTCGAGAAGGGCGGCATCGAGCCGGGCGTTATACCGCCGACATCGGAGTGGTGTCCGCGGCAGGCCGTAAAGAAGATGAGCGTGCCCTTGGCATCATGGACCGGTGTCACCAAGGTGATGTCGGGAAGATGCGAGCCACCCAAATTCGGATCGTTGGAAGCGTAAACCGAACCAATTGCCGGCTGGGGATGCAGACGCAGGATGCCGCGTATGGACTCACTCATCGCGCCCAGGTGCACCGGAATATGCGGAGCGTTGGCCACCAGCCCACCATGTGCATCAAAGACCGCGCAAGAAAAATCGAGACGCTCGCGAATGTTGGTCGACACGGCCGTCTCGCGCAAGGTGGTGCCCATCTGCCTGGCCGTGGACATAAAGAGGTTGTTGAAAATCTCGAGGCGAATGGGATCGACGCCCAGATCTTGGGCAGGCACCTTTGCGACCTGCGGACGTTCATCGCAGAGCAAGAGCCGACGCCCAGGCAAGAGACGCGCCGTCCAGCCTTCGTCGAGGACGATGGTGCCGGTGTCATCGAGTATCAGAAGCGGCCCGTGCAACTCGGTGTCGGCGGCGAGCTGCTCGCGCCCGTAGACCGGAACAGGCCTACGGCTAGTGCCGTCCCACAGAGCCTGCATGCGCACAGGTGGTAGTGCTTTCGGCGAGCTTTTCGGCAGCACCGGATCGACCTGAGGCGCGGCCCCCGAGGGGCTCGTTACTTCCACGCGAGCCGTCACGATTTCAACGGCAGCATTCTTAATGTAACCGTAACGTCGCTCGTGGGCCGCTGCGAACTCCGCCAAGATGTCATCACCAAGC
>JAHEAK010000009.1:0-19241 GCA_024642805.1 Kofleriaceae bacterium
CTTGCGATAGAGGTTGAAGAGTTCCTCCCAGGTGAAGGGCTCATCGGAAGCTTGCAGCGTGCGGAGCATGCGCGTGGCTAGCGAGGCCCGAGCCATGATCCGTAGCGTGTCGGCACATGTCTGAATCGCTGGATCATCGACGAGCGCCTCCTCAATGAGGTACTGCAAGAGCTCATCGAAGCGACAGGCCCCCCGCTCTGGAAAGTGGAAGAGCTCGAGGTAGGAACGATCGCGAATGACGGCATGTTCCGCGCCGAGCACACTCTTGTCGAGCAGCTCGGAAATGCGCGCAGCGGGCCAGGGCTGTCTGGCTGTGCCGGTCTGATGCATGAGCCAGCCTGTGCACGCGGCCGTGAATGCACACAGTGCCAGATCGGCATCGAGGCATTCTTGGACGTCGAAAGCATCGATGTGAATTAAGCCGGCAGCAAAATCGGCGTGCAGCAGGTGTCCAGAGACGTCCTCGGGACGCAATCGCGGATCGAGGCCAGCAATGCGCTCCTGGCTGGGGCGAAGAAACTCCGCTTGGTATGCCGCCCTGCTCTGGTACGCGCGCGGCACCATCTCGGCGCCGTCGAGAAAATCACGTCGCGCGGCCAGGCGACAGTTCATGGCCGGTCCGCGCCTGCCCTCGAAGAAGGGCGAGCTTGCCGCCAGCGCAGGCAGGAGCGGCGAAGCGAATCGAAGACACGCGAAGATCTCACGAAAGCTCTTGTCGTCGGCGAAGGGCAAGGACAGGCGCAAGCGATTGTGATTGGCCCAACCGTGTCGCGCCTGGCCTGCCATCTTGATGAGCGCCTTGTCGCGATGATCACCACCGTGCGGCCACGGCTGTGCCCGCTCAGGACTGAGCCAGGGATGCATGCCGGTCGGCAGCAAGCGCCCTTCGACGCGCGCGCAGCTCTCCGAGAGTGTGGCCAGGCCCGTCGTCAGCGCCTCGCGCGCATGAGCGATCCCTTGCAGTCGCTCACGGCTGGCGAGGAAGAGCGCGTGCCGTGGGCCCCGGTTGGCAACGTGCATGTCGCCGACATCCAGCTCGCGGACTCGCTCTCCACAAAGTTCCGTGAGCAGCTCATCGGCCAGGGGCAAGGGATCGAGTGATGTGCGCCCGACCAGGGCAAAGGCCAGCTCGAGCTGAAATCCCAGCAGCAGGCCCGTACTGTGATCGGAACTCATGGGGGGCCATGTTGCTGAACTTGCGTTTCAATCGCAAGGCGAGTGGGAGATTCACGCATCCCGGCTACACGTGAGCGGCAAAGCCAGCAATACTCGCGGTCAATGAGTCTGTCATCGCTGCACCTCGATGCCTTTTTTGCCGCGGCTCAGTCCCTCAATTTCTCGCAGGCGGCTCGCGAGCTGCACATCACGCAGTCGGCCCTCAGCCAGCGCATCAAAGCGCTCGAGGAAGATGTCAATCTGACCCTCTTTGTGCGCATGCCGCGCGGCGTGCAGTTGACCGAGGCTGGCGAGCGTCTCCTGCGCTATTGCCAGGCGCGCAACAGCCTGGAAGAGGAACTACTCGAGGAGATGAAGGGCAGCAAGACCGAGGGGCTCGGTGGTCACTTGCGCATCGCTGGCTATTCGTCCGTGGTGCGCTCGGTGCTCCTGCCCTCGCTGCACGGCCTTTTGAAAGCGCATCCCAACATTCAACCGCACTTTCAGAACGCCGAGATTCGCAACCTTCCCGACATGCTGCTAACCGGCATGGTCGACTTCATCGTGACCGACACGGAGTTTCACCGACACGATCTAGAATGCGTGCCGCTTGGCCAGGAAGAGTACGTCTTGGTGCAAAGCGCGAATGCAGCCGTGAGTCAGGAGAACTACCTCGATCACGATCCTGCCGATCGCATCAGTCATCAGTTCCTGGCCTCCCAGGAGCGACCGGTGCCCTCGTATCGCCGTGGCTTCATGGATGAGATCTACGCCATCATCGATGCAGCAGCGATGGGTATGGGCCGAGCGGTCGTGTCCAGGCACCTCATCGATGGCAACCCGAACGTCACCATCGTTCCCGATCACAAGAGCATGTTCATGCCTGTGCTGCTCTACTACCATCGCCAGCCCTTCTACACCGAGCTGCACAAAGCGGTGGTTGCCACGCTGAGCAGCGAATGCCCGCCACGACTTCGACTGCGCCCCATCGCCGAGTGAATCCCGCGCCAGGATCGCAGCGCAGGCATTTACACATAAGTTCAGGGGCTTGCGAGGGCCTAGCCGAGTCCTCGGCTGTGCCTTATTCAGATATTAGAATACCTAATACCGCTAGTATTCACTGTGTCTTGACCTATGTAGGCAGGAGGGCTACACAGCCCCCGACTTTGTGAGCGACTGGCGCTCACAAGCTTGGACCTTCACGGAGCTCACCATGTCACTACGCACCTTCCTTCTGCCCCTCATGCTTTTGGCCAGCCTTGTCGCCTGTTCGCAAGACGCTAGCTTCGAGCCGGATCCGACACGCGCGCCTCTCGGCAAAGCCGACAGCATCGGCAGCTGCCAGGGCAACTGCGGCCAGAAGGCCAATGATTGTTGGTGCGATGATCAGTGCAGCTACTACGGTGACTGCTGCGACGACAAGGTCAGCACCTGTGATGCACCGGTTGCCACCGCGTGTGGCGGCTGGCTTGGCGACACCTGCGCCAGCGACGAATACTGTCACTTCGAGCAATCGGCCATCTGTGGCTTCGCCGATGCAAGCGGCACCTGCCAGGACAAGCCACAGGCGTGCACGCAAATCTTCAGCCCTGTCTGCGGTTGCGACGGACAAACCTACAGCAATAGCTGTATGGCCAACAGCGCAGGCACCAGCGTCAACACCATCGGCGCCTGTCAGCCACAAGCACAGATGTGCGGCGGCTTCGGCAACCTCGCCTGCCCAAGCGGTCTCGACTGCGTCGATGATCCAAACGACGATTGCGATCCAAACAACGGTGGCGCGGACTGCTCTGGCGTGTGCGTCGAGCCCGTTGCTTGCCAGCCTGTGACCTGCACCCTGGCTTGCCAGAACGGTTTCAAGACCAACGCGGAGGGCTGCGAGATTTGCGAGTGCAAGCCTTCCACCCAGCCAGCCAACAGCTGCGCCGATTCGTGCGGCGGCAAGAGCAAGACGGGCACCTGCTACTGCGACGACGCCTGCACCGGTTACGGTGATTGCTGCGCCGACATCGACGACATGTGCAGCGAGCCAGAGCGCGTTCCTGCCAGCGGCATGTGCATCAAGAACTCCAACGACCAGTGCCAGAGCGACAGCGATTGCACGGCCGGCGGTTGTGGCGGCGAGCTCTGCTTCAACCCAGCGGTCTCCGATGGCATCAGCACCTGCGAGTGCACGACGCCAACCGCCGTGGAAGGTTGTGGCTGCGTGAACGGCTCCTGCAGCTGGTACAACATGCAATAAGCTCCTGCCCTATACGCGGAAGCCAAGCCCGGTCGCATGCACAATGCGCCGGGCTTTCTTCTTTTGGTAGCATGCGCCGCGATGCAAGGCCTGCTCTTAGTCAACCTCGGCACACCCGACGCACCCACCTCCGCTGCCGTGCGCCGCTACCTGCGCGAGTTCCTCAGCGACCCGCGGGTCATCGACATCAATCCGATTGGCCGCGCCCTCTTGCTCAACCTCATCATCTTGCCCTTTCGCTCGAGCAAGAGCGCCAAGCTCTATCAAAACATCTGGACCGAGAAGGGCTCACCGCTGCTCACCTACAGCCAGGATCTGCGCGAGCAGGTGCAGGCCAAACTCGGGGACAGCTGGCAGGTCGAGCTGGCCATGCGCTACGGCTCGCCCAACATCGCCAGCGCTCTGGATCGATTGCAAGCCAGCGGCTGCGATCAAATCGTCGTCTTGCCGCTCTATCCGCAAAACGCCTCGTCCTCGACTGGCTCGACGGTGCAGCGGGTCTACGACGAGGCCAAGACCCGCTGGAACGTGCCCATGCTGGCCATCGTGCCCGAGTTTTACAACGAGCCCGCCTTCGTAAACGCTTTCGTCGACGCAGGACGCCCGGTGCTTGCCGACAAGGAACCCGATCACATCGTGTTTTCCTTTCACGGCTTGCCCGAGCGCCACATGCTCAAGGGCGACGTCAGCGGCTCGCACTGTCTGGCCAGCGCCACATGTTGCGACACCATCACCAGCAGCAATCGTCATTGCTACAAGGCGCAGTGCTACGCGACGGCTCGGGCGATCGCTACGAGCCTGGCGCTCGGCGAGGACGACTACACCATCTGTTTTCAGTCGCGCCTCGGCCGAACGCCATGGATCAAGCCCTACTTCGATCTGGTTTTGCCGGAGCTGGCAGCGCAGGGCAAAAAGCGCCTCGTGGTGTTCTCGCCCGCCTTCGTTGCCGACTGTCTGGAGACCCTCGAGGAAATCGGCATTCGGGCCAAGGAACAGTGGACCGAGCTCGGTGGCGAGAGCATCACCCTGGTGCCATCTTTGAACGCATCCGAGGCATGGGCCGAGCTGGTCGCCGATCTTGCCCGACGCCACGCGGCTCGCGCCGCCTAAGACGCCGAGCGCCCCTCTCACGGATGGCCGCTTGGCCCGCTCTGCGTTACCGTCGGTCTATGAGCGACACCATCTTTAGCAAAATCATCGCCGGCGAGATTCCGTGTCACAAGGTCTACGAGGATGACCAGGTGCTGGCCTTTCTCGATATTCATCCGATCAGCGAGGGCCACACGCTCATCATTCCCAAAGAGGCCGCCGCCACCATCGATGCCCTCAGCGATGAGGCCTCCGCCGCCATCGGCAAAGCCCTGCCCCGCATCGCGCGCGCCGTGATGCAGGTGAGCGGTTGCGAGCACTACAACATCTTGCAGAACAATGGCGTGCCGGCTCATCAGGCGGTCTTCCACGTTCACTTCCACATCATTCCCAAACACGCCGATGGCTCCGGTCTCGGCATCGGCTGGAAGTCGCGCGATTTCGATCACGGCAAAGGCGCCGAGATGGCACGCGCCATGGCTGCCGCTATCGGCGGCTGATGCGTAGACTGACCGCGCACGACGAGTGCGGTGACGACAACGCTCGTGACCCTTGCACCTGCGGCCGCAGCCCGTGCTAGAGCAGCCCGAGTTCGCGCGCCTTGGACTGCAAGGCCTCGCAGGTGGCGTCGTCGAGGGCAACAGCCTCATCGATGAGCATCACGGGGATGTCGTCTTCGATGCGATAGCGCAGCTTCGAACTCGGGCAGAACAAGAAGGCCGCTGGTTCAACAGTACCGGCCTGGAAGTAGATCAGTTCTCCACGGCTCTTTGGGCAACGGAGGATCTCGAGTAGGTGGTCTGCCACGGGCATGCACGAACGTTCACGCGCGCACTCGAGCATGTCAAGCGGTTGCAACCATCCCTTGCACTTCATACCTTTGCGCCATGCACACTCGCGCTTCGAGACTCGCTAGCCTCACGCTGGCTCTCCTGTCCATCCTGTGTGCTGGCTCGGCCGCCGCACAGGACATCCCTGCGCAGGCACCCCCAGAGCAAGCAGCTGTCGCGGCGGAGCCAGGCCAGGTCCTGCCTCCCGAGCACGAGGAGGTTCAGGGCACCTGCCAGACGCCCCGCCAGGCCTATTTGCAAGTGCTCTATTGGGCCAAGCGCGATGCTCGCAAGGCGGCTCTGTGCTTCGACACCTCGAGGCTGAGCGCACCATCTCGCGAGGCGCCCCTCTTGGCGGAGCGCATGCTCGAATTCCTCGACGCCGAGGGTCGCGAGATCGATACCAAGGGAGCGCCCACCCTCGCTGGCTACACCGATGAGCGCAGCGGGCAGAGCGAGTACTACGATCCCAAGGCTCCCGAGTTTCGGATTCGCAGAGCCGCCGATGGCCGCTGGCTCTTCACGCCCGAGAGCCTCGATCGCATCCCTGAGTCGAGCCCGCTCAAGAACATCGCCACCCACCTGCCCAACTGGTTCCACAGCAAGTTCCTCGGCAACGAGATCTGGAAGTTCCTCGGCCTTATTGGCCTCATCTTCGTGTCGATGCTCTTGCAGAGGACGGCGGTCTTCTTCATTCGTACCTATCTGCAGCGGCTCATCAGCAAGGCCAAGCTGAGTTATCTGGAGCGCGCCATCGAGCGCGCCGACCGCCCCATTGGTGGCCTGGTCATGGCAGGCGTCTTCTATCTGGGAATTCCCGAGCTCACCTTCAGTCTCACCATCGCGCACGGCGCCGACCTGGCCACGCGCGCTTTGGCCGCGTACTCGCTCGTGTGGCTCGGCTATCGCATGATCGATGTGCTCGCCCTGTGGATGGAGAACAAGGCATCGGGCACCGACACCAAGCTCGACGATCAGCTGGTGCCGCTGGTTACCAAGACCCTCAAGGTCTTCGTGGCGGTCATCGGCGCCATCTTCGTGCTGCAAAATCTGAACATCGATGTCGGGTCGCTCCTCGCTGGCGTCGGTCTCGGCGGTCTTGCCTTCGCTCTGGCCGCCAAGGACACCGTGGCCAACTTCTTCGGCTCGGTGATGATCTTCATCGACAAGCCCTTTCAAATTGGCGACTGGATCGTCATTGGCAACGTCGAAGGCGTGGTCGAGGAAGTCGGCTTCCGAACCACTCGCGTGCGCACCTTTTACAACTCGCTGGTCACGGTTCCCAACGCGACCATCACCAACACCAACATCGACAACTATGGTCTGCGCAAATTCCGGCGCTACACCACCACCCTCGGCCTCACCTACGACACACCGGTTGCCAAGATCCAGGCCTTCTGTGAGGCAGTGCGCGCGCTCATCAGTGGCATGCCCGGCATGCGCAAGGACTACTACCTGGTCGAGTTCCAGTCCTTCGGCGCAAGCTCGCTCAACATCCTCTTGTACTGCTTCATGCAGTGCAAAGACTGGAACGAGGAGCTGCGCATTCGCACCCACCTCAACCTCGAGATCATGCGCATCGCCCAAGAGCTCGGGGTGAGCTTTGCCTTTCCGACCCAGACCCTGCACCTGGAATCGGTGGCCCAACCCGGAACCCGCAACCCAAGCCACAGCGGCCCGACCGAGCCCGAAGCCCTGGCCGCCGTCGTCGAGGGCTTTGCCAAGGATGGCAAGCTGGCCAAGCCGAGGGGCAGTGGCATCGCCGACAACTATGACTGCAGCTCAGAGTGGCCAAGCGAGAGCTGGCGCTGAGCGCTATTTCGCGGAGTTAGCAGCGCGCGCTGGCGGCGGCGCCTCCACTCTTGCGGAGGCGAGTGATCTTATTAGGGTTTCCCAAGATTGCGGTTGACCTTTTGCGCCTCAGGGTTGTAGATCGTCGCCGCCGAGAGGCCACAGGGAATAGTCCCGAAGTCCTCACGGAAAGGTTGCCGTGCTCAAAGCTCTGTCCATTTTCGCTGGAAATGCGAACCCGCAAATCGCTGAGGAAATCTGCAAGTATGTAGAGATTCCAGCGGGTCGCGCCGACGTTACGCATTTCTCCGATGGCGAAATCTACGTCGAGATCAACGAGAACGTGCGCGGGCTCAACGCCTTTGTCGTGCAGTCGACCTGCACGCCGGTCAATCAAGCGCTCATGGAGCTCTTGATCATGATCGATGCACTCAAGCGCGCATCCGCCGGCAGCATCGTCGCCGTCATTCCTTACTTCGGCTACGCGCGCCAGGACCGCAAAGTTCGCCCGCGCTCGCCGATCACCGCCAAGCTGGTTGCTGACTTGATCTCCGCCGCCGGCGCCGATCGCGTGGTGTCGATGGATCTGCACGCTGGTCAGATTCAGGGCTTCTTCAACATTCCTTTCGATCACCTCTACGGCATGCCGGTCTTCATCGACCATCTGCGCGCCGAAAACATGTCTGGCAAAGAGACCATCGTGGTGTCACCAGATGCTGGCGGCGTGGAGCGCGCGCGCGCCTACTCCAAGCGTCTCGGTGCCGACCTGGCCATCATCGACAAGCGTCGCTCGGCCCCAGGCGTGAGCGAAGTCATGAACATCATCGGTGACGTCAAAGGCAAGCATGCCGTCATCATCGACGACATCATCGACACCGCTGGCACCCTGTGCAACGCGGCGCAGGCCATCATGGACAACGGCGCCAAGTCGGTTCGCGCCTGTGCGACCCACCCGGTTTTCTCCGGCAAGGCCATCGAGCGCATCGCGCAGTCGCCTCTGTCGCAGGTCACCGTGTCCAACACCATTGGACTCACCGAGGCGGGCAAAGCCTGCTCCAAGATCAAAGTACTGTCGGTTGGCCGCTTGCTTGGCGAAGCCGTCAAGCGCATCCACCACGGCGATTCGATTAGTTCGCTATTTATCTAGCACCAACCAACTATCTAAGAGAACGAGGACACGAGAATGGAAGTCGGCAAACTAACAGTTCAACACCGCAGCAAGACGGGCAAAGGCATCAGCCGCTCCACACGCCGTGACGGTGAAGTTCCAGGTGTATGCTACGGCTTTGGCATGGAGGCACCGCTTTCGGTGACCCTCAACGTCAAAGCGCTCAAAGCTTCCTTCGATCCTGAGCGTCGCCGCAACACGGTTATCGACCTCACCATCGAGGGCGACAAGACCGCACAGGTGAAGGCGATGATCTGGGACTTCCAGATTCACCCCATCAAACAAACCGTCACCCACGTCGACATCAAAGCCATCGATCCAAACAAGCTGATCGAGGTCGTGGTCCCCATCGCTTCCGAGGGTACCCACAAGGGCCTGGTCGACGGTGGTCTTCTGTCCTGGTCGCGCCACGAGGTCAAACTTCGCTGCAAGCCCATGGACATCCCTGCCAAGATCGTCCTGGACGTTCGCCCGCTGGCTCTCGGCCACGTGGCGCACCTCAGCGACCTGGTTCTGCCCGAAGGTGTTCACCTGGCCGAAGCTGCCAAGCACACCATCGTGACCTGCGTGGCTCCCAAAGGCCTCAAGTCCGAGAAGGACGCCGAAGCCGCTGAGAGCAAAGAGCCCGAAAAGAAGGCCGAGAAAAAACCAGAGAAGAAGTAAGAGCCTAGACCGAGCAGAAGCGCGCCATGTGGTTGATTGCAGGGCTGGGAAATCCCGGCCGCCGTTACGAAAGCACCCGCCACAATGTCGGCTTCCTCGTCCTCGACGAATTGCAGCGCCGACATATGCAGTCGGCGTTTCGCAGCAAGTTCGGAGGCGAGTCGGTCAGCGGTCTGATTTCTGGCATCAATGTCGTCTTGTTAAAGCCCATGGAGTTCATGAACAAAAGCGGTTTCGCCGTCCAGCGAGCCGCACAGTTTCACGATGTATCGCCAGAGAAGATTCTGGTGATACACGATGAACTCGACTTGCCCCCAGCCCAGCTTCGCCTCAAGAGCGGCGGCGGGCACGGCGGCAACAACGGCCTGCGCTCGATCATCGAGCAGCTCGGCAGCGCTGACTTTCAGCGCCTTCGCCTCGGCATTGGCAAACCAGACAAGAATGTGCCCGGTCCTTCCGGTGCCGACTACGTGCTCAGCGCTTTCACCAGCGGCGAGCAAAAAGATATCGACCAGGCGGTCCAGCGTGCTGCGGACGCAGCCGAGGCAGTCCTGGTCAGCGGCATGCAAGCCGCTATGAGCAACTTCAATGGAGTGAGTCCAAGCTAATTCTGGCCCAAGACTACCAACCACTCCTTGCTCGGCAGCTTTTCTGCCGGGCTTGATACCCAGAAGGAGAAACGAACATTGGCAACACTAGTAAGCCTGGCGGACGTACCAAATACGCTCCGCGAATACGAAACCATCTACATTCTTCGCCCCGAGACCATCAATGAGAAGGTCGCTGAGGTGAATAGCCGCGTGAAGGCTATCATCGAGGAGCGCGGCGGCAAGATCATCAAGGTGGACAACTGGGGCAAGCGCAAGCTGGCCTACGAGATCAAAAAAGAGCGCAAAGGTATCTACCTGTTCTGGCAGTACCTCGGCTCCGCTGAGATCGTCGCTGAGTTCGAGCGCAACATGCGCATGCTTGACCCAGTCATGCGTTACATGACCATCAAGACCGACACCGACGTGAGCTCCGGTACGCGTGACACCGAAGTCACCGACGAGACCTACGAGAAGGCCTCGACCACGGCTGCGGACGAAGAGGAAATGATGCTCGGTCGCGCTCCTGATGCCTACTCGGGCGACAGCGACAGCGACGATGACGACGACGATTACAACTACTCGGATGACGACAGCGATTCCGACGACGACGACAAGGAGGACAACTAACCATGGCCCATGAACGCACTGAAGACGACGATCGCGACCGCAAAGGTGGACGCGGCGGTTCCGGCGGCGGCGCTGGTGGCGCTGGCGCAGCATTTCGCGGACGCAAAGTGTGCCGCTTTTGCGCTGACACCACGATCGTTCCCGATTACAAGAACCCAGCTCTTCTCAAGAACTATCTGACCGATCGCGGCAAGCTCACGCCCGCTCGTGTTTCTGGCACCTGTGCCAAGCACCAGCGCGCTATGGCAACCGCCGTTCGCCGCGCGCGAATGATCGCTCTTGTGCCCTTCACGGTCACGGGAAGGTAAGGAGTACCACCATGCCTATGCAACTCATTCTCACGCAAGACGTGCCTCATGTCGGTTCTGCCGGTCAGCTCGTCACCGTCAAGAACGGCCACGCTCGCAACTACCTCTTGCCAAAAGGCCTGGCGCTTTCCGCGACCAAGTACAACGTCAAGAAGCTCGAGCACGACAAAGCCGTGATCGCACGCCGTGTTGCCAAGCAACGTGACGAGAGCGAATCGATGGCCAATCGTATCGGCGGCATGACGCTCCAGTTCGAGCGCCTGGTCGGCGAAGGCGACAAGATGTTCGGTTCGGTCACGGCTCGTGATCTTGCTGCCCAACTTGCTGTCGCCGGCATCGAGCTCGACCCTCGTAAAGTCGTGCTCAGCGAGGCTGTGAAAGCCGTCGGCAAGTACGAAGCCTCGGTCAAGCTCGCAGGTGGCGTAACCGCCAGCCTCAAGTTCTGGGTCGTCGGCAAAGAAGCCGAGTAGAGCACCACAGAACGCTGCGACTGTAGTCCAGCAAACGCACATTGGCCCCCAGCAGCGCTTTGGCATTGCTGGGGGCTTTTTCGTGGCTGTGAGTGCGCTTAGAATGCCAGTTCGTGTCTTCGTCGAATCGAACGCTGCCGCACAGCACTGACTCAGAAGCCTCGCTCTTGGGCGGCATCCTCTTGCGCAACGAGGTCCTCTCGCTGCTCGACGATCTGGAAGAGCAAAACTTCTACGACCCCAAGCACCAGGTGATCTTCGCTGCGATTCGCGCCTTGGAAGATCAGACCAAGGCCATCGACGAGGTCACCCTCGAGGCCCAGCTCTCACAGATGGGCAAGCTCGACGCGGTCGGTGGTCTCGCCGCCATCTCCCGACTGGCCTTGCGCGTTCCTACCGCCGACAACGTGGTGCACTACGCCAAGACGGTCAAGGATCTGTTCGCTGCGCGCTCGCTCATGCTGGCCGCTTCGGAAATCTCGGCCAAGGGCTACGAAGACTACGGCGACATCGAGACCTACCTCGACGAGAGCGAAGCCAAGATCTTCGACGTCACCCAGCGCCAACACAAAGCCGGCGCCGAGAGCCTCAAGTCCCTGCTCAAGTCGGTGTTCTCCTCGCTCGACGAGCGCTTCAAGGCCGCTGGCGGCATCACAGGTGTGCCCTCTGGCTTTGCCGATTTGGATGAGCGACTGGCCGGCTTTCAGCCCGGCGAGCTCTCGATCCTTGCCGCCCGCCCCGCCATGGGCAAGACCTCCTTCGCCTTGTCGATTGCCCGCAACGCGTCGGTGTCGAACGGCTTTCCAACTCTCTTCTTCTCGCTCGAGATGTCGTCTGAACAGCTGGCAGAGCGCCTGCTCTGCTCCGAGGCCAAGGTCGACTCCACGGCACTGCGTCGCGGTATCCTGCAGCGACAGGACCTCACCAACATGACCTACGCCGCTGACACGCTCAGCAAGGCGCCGATCATGATCGACGACACTCCCGCGCTCACCTTGCGCGAGCTGCGCTCCTCGGTCCGCCGCTTTCGTTCCGACAAAGAGCTGTTCAAGGACAAGAACTTTGGCCTGATCATGATCGACTACTTGCAGCTGATGCACGGCAGCAGCAAGTCGGGCGGCAACCGCGAACAAGAGATTTCCGAGATTTCGCGCGGTCTCAAAGCGCTGTCCAAAGAGGTCGGCTGCCCGATCATCGCCCTCTCCCAGCTCAATCGCAGCTTGGAGTCCCGCCCCGACAAGCGGCCCATGCCATCTGACTTGCGCGAGTCGGGCGCCATCGAGCAAGACGCCGACGTCATCATGTTCATCTATCGCGACGTGGTCTACAACCGCGAGAGCGAGTTCCCAAACGTCGCTGAGATCATCATCGGCAAGAACCGCCATGGCGCCATGGGCACCGTAGAGACGCACTTCGAGGGTCGCTACACGCGCTTTAGTAACCTCGCCAAACGCGACTCGGAGTTCTAGGTGGCAGGCAGCCAGGGCACTCGCGAATGAATGTTCCCGCACCAGGCGTGATCATCGATCGCTATCAGGTCGAGCGCACCATTGGCGCTGGCTCGATGGGAGATGTCGTGGGTGCGGTGGACATGGATCTCAAGCGCAAGGTCGCCATCAAGATCCTCAGCGACAAGCACCGAGGCAACGAGGAGCTGGAAGCCCGTTTCGTGCGCGAAGGGCGGGCTGTGGCAGCCATCTCGCACTCCAACGTCGTGCAGGTATTCACCACAGGCACCTACGATGGTCGTCCCTACATCGCCATGGAGCTTTTGACAGGGACCGACCTCGGTACCCTGGTCAGTCAGCGCGGTCCCTTGACCTCCTTGCAAGCGGCACGCGCTCTTCTCGACAGTGCTCGTGGCCTGCAGGCGGCCGCCAATGCCGGCCTGATTCACCGAGACGTCAAACCCTCCAACCTGGTCATGCTCGAAAACGGCGTGGTCAAGGTGACCGACTTCGGCCTCGCCAAGCCTATCGATCCCAAGATGGAACCTGCGCTGACGGCCATGGGCGTGGTCGTGGGCACGCCGGATTACATCGCGCCCGAGCAGGCGCGTGGCGAGGCCATCGACGAGCGCGTCGATCTCTATGCGCTGGGCGGAACCCTCTACTTCCTGCTCATCGGCAAGCCGCCCTTCCGCAAGGGCAATGCCGCCGACGACAAATACCTCAAAGTCGTTGCTCGCCATCTCAAGGATCCGGCTCCCAACCCGATGCTGATCAACAGTGAGGTCGATGGCGAGCTCGCTCGCTTGCAGTTGCGCCTTATGTCCAAGAGCGCGCAGACGCGCCCCAGTTACGACGAGGTGATCGCCGAGCTGGTTGGCATCGTCAATCGCCTGAGCAACTCGGAGACCCAGAACATTCCGACGCCCCTCCCACAGGGCCACTCGCAAGGTAGCCATTCCTCACCGACCCCGTACCTTGGCAAGGACAAGGCCCGCGACATCGTCGAGGCGGCGCTTCCCAACGAGGAGCTCGTCGAGACCGCACGCACCAAGCTGCGTATGCCCAGCAAGGCCTCAGGGACGCGCTCCTCCTACGGCGACACCTCAGGCTTTGCGCCACCCCTGCGCTCGCGTCGCTCCAAGGGCCTGGTGATTCTGACCCTGGCGTCGACGGCCTTCTTCGTGATCGCACTAGGACTCTTTCTCTTCGGCCCCTTGCCCGAGGAGAGCAGTGCGAGCGTCATCGTGCCACCGGATGCAGGTGTTGCGGCTGTCATCTCGGAGCCAGACGCCGCCCCGGTCGCGCTCGTCGCGCCAGAGGGCATGCTCTGGCTGCCAGCCACCGCCGATCATCCTGATGTCTTCATCGGCACGGAGCTGGTGAATTACGGCGAGTTCTCAGACATTTTCCCAAATCAAAAGAAGCCAACCAAGAACCGGAAGCGTCGAGCCAGCCCGGTCACCAGCGTGAGCTTTCCCTACGCGCAAGCCTACGCGCGCACCAAGGGCGGCCGACTGCCAAGCCCCGCCGAGCTGCTCTCGGCCCAGGCCATGGAGGATTTCACCAGCAGCACGGGCTTGTGGGAGTGGGTGGAAGATGGCACCGAAGGCACGCAGGCCCAACAGACGGTTGGCTTTGCCGATGGCAAGGCCGCCAAGCGCCGACCACGAGGGCACCAGGACGTGGGCTTTCGATTGGTTATTGACCCAAGCCGGCCTTAATCGCCCCGCGCGCAGACAATTTCCGGGCGTGAGCTGGTCAAAGCGGCCCGCCAAACAGGTATAGTTTCGCGGACATGCCCGTTCAACCAAGCGAGATCGATGAGCTGGTCGACATCATTGCAGAGAAGGTGCGCGGACGCTTAGGTCGCAGCCTTCCTGTCGTGCAGGCCACCGGCAGCGGCGAGTGCCACAGCGACGACAACGAAGATTGTGCCTCCTGCGGCTCCTGCGTCGTGCGCAGGCCCTGGTCGGTTCGCGCTATCGAGCAAGCGGGCGCATCGCGCGTCGGCGCGCCCTCGGGCATCGGCAAGGTCGACGGCGATTTCGCAGGCATGATCGACCACACCCTGCTCAAGCCTGAAGCGCAACGCGAAGACATCGTGCGCCTGTGCGACGAGGCCCGCGCCCATCACTTTGCCTCGGTGTGCGTGAACACCACCTGGGTGTCGCTTGCCAAGGCCCTCCTGGCCGGCTCGGGCGTCATGGTCTGCTGCGTCGTCGGCTTCCCCTTGGGCGCCATGAGCCCCGGCGCCAAAGCCTACGAAGCTCGCGAGGCCGTTCGCCATGGTGCCCAGGAAGTGGACATGGTCATGAACATCGGCGCCATGAAGTCTCGCGATTACGAAACCGTCTTCGAAGACATCTGCCGCGTGGTCAAGGCCTCGGCTCCCGCTGGCGTCAAGGTCATCCTCGAAACCAGCTCGCTCACCGACGAAGAAAAGATCATCGGCTGCACGCTCAGCAAGCTGGCTGGCGCTGCCTTCGTCAAAACGTCGACGGGCTTCGCCAAGGGCGGAGCGACCGTGGAAGACGTCGCGCTCATGCGTCGCGTCGTGGGCTCTGAGCTGGGCGTCAAAGCCTCGGGCGGCGTGCGCACCACCGAGGATGCGGTTCGCATGCGCGAGGCAGGTGCCAACCGCATCGGCGCCTCCGCATCGATCGAGATTGCGACCGGCAAGTCCACGGGCAAGTCGACGGGTTACTGATCCAGCATGTCCTTTCTCCCACAAACCCTGATTCGCAAGAAGCGCGACGGCGTGCCGCTGAGCGAAGCCGAGCTGCGCTTCTTCATCGCAGGGGTCACCGACGAGAGCATCTCGGCCTATCAGGTCTCGGCCATGCTCATGGCCATCTACTTTCGCGGGCTCAGCGACAGTGAGCTGGCCACCTGGGCAGACGCCATGCTGCACTCCGGCGATGTCCTCGACCTGAGCCAGATCAAGCGCCCCAAGGTCGACAAGCACAGCACCGGTGGCGTCGGCGACAAGATTTCCTTGCCCCTGGCTCCCGCCGTCGCCGCATGTGGCGTGGCGGTGCCCATGGTCTCAGGACGCGGCCTTGGCCACACCGGCGGTACCCTCGACAAGCTCGAGTCCATCCCCGGCTTCTCCGTCAATCTCGACATCAGCACCTTCACCCGTCTGGTCGATACGCTCGGCCTGTGTCTCATCGGGCAGACCGGCGAGATTGCCCCGGCCGACAAGCGCCTCTATGCCCTGCGCGATGTCACGGCCACGGTCGAGTCGATTCCGCTCATCGCCTCTTCGATCATGTCCAAGAAGCTGGCCGAGGGCATCGATGCCCTGGTCCTCGACTGCAAGGTCGGCGACGGCGCGTTCATGAAGGACATCGAGCAGGCCCGCAAACTGGCCCTGGCGATTCAGGTCATCGGTCGCGCCGCTGGCAAGCCCGTGACCGCGGTGCTCACCGACATGAATGCGCCGATCGGCAAGATGATTGGCAACGCTCTCGAGGTCGCTGAGTCGATTGAGGTCCTGCATGGCGGCGGCCCCGAAGACACTCGCGAGCTCACCGTCGTGCTCGGTGGCGAGATGCTGCAGGCCGCTGGTGTGGCGAGCTCGGCCGAAGATGGTCAGCGCCGCATCGAGCAGGTCCTCGACAACGGTGCTGCGGCTCAGTGCTTCGCTCGCCTCATCGAGGCGCAAGGTGGTGACCCTGCTGTCGTCGAGCGTGCCGACAAGGTCCTGCCCAAAGCCAAGAGTGTGGAAGACATCGTGAGCACCCGCGCTGGCAAGGTGTGCTCGATCGCAGCCCAAGACGTCGGTGTGGCCAGTCTGTGGCTGGGAGCCGGCCGACGACGCGCTGAAGATGGCGTGGATCCCGCGGTCGGCATCGAGCTATGCGTGCGTGTTGGTGACACGGTCGAGGTCGGCACCCCACTGGCGCGATTGCATCACAATGATAAGGGCGTCGCCGAAGCGCGCGAGCTGGCAGGCACAGCCTTTGCCATCGGCGAAACGGCCACCCGGCCCACAACTCGCGTCCTGGAGGTACTGCGCTAATGAGCAAGACGTTCGACAACCTACAAGAGTCAGCGGCAGCGATTCGCACGCGCATCGGCTCACGGGCTCCCACGGTGGGACTCATTCTCGGCAGCGGTCTGGGTGCCTACGCCGACACCCTCGAAGACGCAGCAGCCGTCGACTACAGCGCGATTCCGAACTTTCCCGTCTCTACCGTCGAAGGTCACGCCGGTCGCTTACTGGTCGGCAACAAGGGCAATACCTGTTGTGCGGCGCTGCAGGGGCGCGTGCACTTTTACGAAGGTCACGATGCCCGCACCCTGGTCTTTCCACTGCGCACCCTCATCACACTGGGCGTGAAGACCTTCATCATCACTAACGCGGCCGGCGGTATTGGCCACGATCCGGGCACGCTCATGGTCATCAGTGACCACATCAACATGTTTCCCGACCACCCGCTGCGTGGCGAGAACGACAAACGCCTCGGTCCGCGCTTCCCCGACATGACCAACGCCTACCATCCCGAGTTGCAAGCCATTGCGCACAAGGCCGGCAAGAGTCTGGGCGTCGAGCTGGCCTCGGGTGTGTACGCGGGCCTGGCTGGCCCCTCCTACGAAACGCCAGCGGAAATTCGCATGCTGCGCACGATGGGCGCGAGCGCCGCCGGCATGTCCACGGTACCCGAGGTCATCGCGGCCAATCACATGGGCGCCCGCGTTCTGGGCATCTCGTGCATTACCAACAAGGCGGCAGGGCTCTCGGATCAGCCGCTCTCCCATGAAGAAGTGACCGAAACCGCCAAACAGGTGCACTCGACCTTCATTCGCCTCTTGGACACCATCATCAAGGACTTGCCGAGCGCATGAGCAAAGCCACCAGCATCGAAGAGCTGATCGAGCGAGCCGTGAGCGCTCGTGAGCAGGCCTACGCCCCTTACTCCAACTACAAAGTCGGCTGCGCTCTGCAAATGGCTGACGGCACGGTCTTCACGGGCGCCAATGTCGAGAACGCCTCCTACAGCCTGTGCATCTGCGCCGAGCGCACCGCCATCGCCACGGCCGTCTCGCAGGGCCATCGCGAGATCGCAGCTATCGTGGTGGTCACGCAGAGCTCGCCACCGGCCGCCCCATGCGGCGCCTGTCGCCAGAGCATCAACGAGTTTTGTAGCAATCCGAGCAAGCTACAGGTCGTGCTGGTCAACGGCGATGGCGAGCGACGAGACCTGGGCTTTCATCTGCTCTTCCCCGAGGGATTTCGCGGAAGTGATTTGTAGCGAGGGGCGGCATGTCTGAGGTCATTTTTCGGGGCGGAACCATCCTGACGATGGACGACGAGTTTTCGATCGCGACGGGCGACCTCGCGTGTCGAGACGGTGTGCTCGTGCAAGTCGGTGGACAGTACACACCGCAAGACGACGACTACTCGGTTCTCGATGCCGAGAACCACCTGATCATGCCCGGTCTGGTGCAGAGCCACATCCACATGTGCCAAACGCTGGCCCGCGGTCGCGCGGACAACATGCAGCTTCTCGACTGGCTGCACAAGGTCGTGTGGCCCTACGAGGGCGCGCTCTCGCGTGAGGACCTGGCTGCCTCGGCGAAGCTCGCCAGTCTCGAGCTCTTGATGGGCGGCACCACGGCCATCCTCGACATGGGCACCGTGCATCACAGCGACGCGCTCTTCGAAGCGGCTCTCGAATCGGGCCTGCGAGCGACCATCGGCAAAGCCATGATGGATGAGCCCGACCCGGCCATTCCCCCTGGCTTGCGGGAAAGCACCAAGAGCTCCCTCGAGGAAAGTCAGCGCCTGTGCAAGGAGTGGCATGGACGCAGCAACGATCGACTGCGCTACGGTTACGCGCCGCGCTTTGCCCTCAGCTGCACTGACGAGCTGCTTGCAGAAAGCGTGCGCCTGGCCAGGCAGAGTGGTGCGCGCTTGCACACGCATACCAGCGAGAATCGTGCCGAGATTGCCGAGGTCAAGCGTCGCAAGGGCATGGACAATTTGAGCTTCCTGCACAAGCTCGGCCTGAGCGGCGACGATGTTTGTCTGGCGCACTGCGTGTGGCTGAGCGAATCGGAGAAGGACTTGCTGCGCGACACGGGCACCCACGTTTTGCATTGCCCCTCCTCCAACCTCAAGCTGGCCTCCGGGTACGCGGAGATTCCCGAGCTTCTGGCCGCAGGGATCAAGGTCAGCCTTGGCGCGGATGGCGCCCCCTGTAACAACAACCTCGATGGCTTCATGGAGATGCGCCTGGCCGCTCTCATGCACAAGCCGCGTGCCGGAGCCCAGAGCATGCCGGCCTCGCAGGTCCTGCGCATGGCCACCCGTGGTGGCGCCGAAGCACTCGGCCTCGCTGACCAGATTGGCTCCTTGGAGCTTGGCAAGAAAGCCGATGTCATCGCCCTCGATGTCAGCGGCCCGCACTGCGTTCCGGTGAGCAATCCCTACTCCGCGGCCGTGTTCAGCGCGCACTCCAGCGATGTGCGACACGTCGTCGTCGATGGCAAGATCGTGGTCCGCGATCGCGAACTCATGACCATGGACCATCCGCTCATCGTGCGCGAGGCTCAGAAACGAGCTGACAAACTCTTCGCGCGCCTTTAGCATCGCCGCATGTGGATGCAAATAGCGGCTGCCTTGGGCGCAAGCGCCATCTTCCTAGGCGCCTTCGGGGCGCACGGCCTCGCCTCACGCGTGAGCCCAGAGAAGCTTGCCAACTGGCACACCGCCGCCAGCTACCATCTGGCTCATGCCCTCGCGCTTCTGGCTCTCGCGCTCTTTGCCAAAGCAACGGGCCGATCGATCACCCTGCCAGCGACCCTCTTCACGGTGGGCATCGTGCTCTTTTCAGGCTCGATCTATCTAC